>JANOVQ010000372.1:0-8372 GCA_031417495.1 Pseudomonadota bacterium
GCGGCGTTCGACTGGCGCCTGGTGTGGGCAGTGTCCAGCAGATGGAGCGTATCGCCATCAAGGGTCGGGCCCGCGCCGGCGGCGAAACGCGAGAGTTCGACGAGGGGCCCGCGGGTCGCCGGTGGCTGGGAGAGCGAGTTCTCGCCGCGGGCAAGCGAGGGCCTCCCGGCGACGGTGAGGAGCATCGCCATCACCACGTAGATGGCGCGGGCGCCGCAGGGCGCACTTGCGCGGCGCGGACTTCGGAGGTGGGTGGTTCTATTCAGAACTGGCCGAGGCGCTAAGCCTTTAGCCCCTTCACCTTCGGCATCACTTCCTCCGCCAGCATCTGCATCGAGTCACGCCAGGCCTCGGCGTGATCAATGTAATCGGTGCCGAGCATGACGAGCGTGCCGAAGCCGCCGAGTTCATGGTGGGTCGCAGCGATTTTTTCCGCGACCATGGCCGGGGTGCCGGTGATCCAATTGTGTTGCGCGAGGTATTCCACGGTGACATCGCTATCTGGCACTGCCTGATCGTGTTTCAGGAATGGCAGGTAATTAAAGTCACGGAACAGCGGCAGCAGGTGTTCATTCCACAAGCGTCCCAAGCCGCCGTGCACCGCAAGCTTCCAGGCGGCAGCTTCGGTTTCTGCCACGCACACTTCACGGCTCACCCGCCATAAATTGCGATCCGCCACGCGACCGACAGACTCCGCTCCGGCGACCACCGAGTCCCAGTGGCCGCGCACGTAACCGGTATTGAGGTTCAAGCTCATGGGGATGAAGCCGCGTTCGCCGCACAGCCGGAGCGTGTCGGACTTGGCACTCAAGCCAGACAGACTGATCGGCGGGTAGGGTTTCTGAAAGGGTTTGAGATGCGGGCGTAACGTGCCATGCACATTCGGGGCTGGTTTGCGCACGGTCCAGTACTTACCCTGGTGTTCGTACTCTTCTTCATCGCCCCATAGACGCAGGATGATATCGAGCGCTTCCTTCAGCATCGTGCGGTGTTCACCCGCCATGCCATCGACATCAAACATCGCCCAGTCACTGGGCAGACCGCTCGCCGCGATCCCGAAATTGAAGCGCCCCTGGCTCATGTGGTCGAGCATGGCGGCACGATTCGCGAGTTCAGCGGGATGATGATAGGGCAGCAGAAAACCGCCAGTGCCGATGCGCATGCGCTTGGTTTCGCGCAGCGACTGCGCAACCAGTAGATCAGGCGCCGGATTCGGTTCCCACGGACAGGTATGGTGTTCGCCGATCCAGGCTTCCTGGTAACCGAACTCGTCGGCCCAGCGCAGTGCCTGCAGATCCCATTCATGTCCTTCAAAGAGCGGACGTTCCGGTGGATGCGAGGGCATGATGAAGAATCCGAGTTCCATGAGGGGCTCCTGAATGGTGGTGTGGGTTAGCCGCAGCCTAGCAAAAAACGCGGTCAGTGCACTATCAACGCCGTCAACCTGGGTGAAGACCGGGATCCAGGGGCGCTGATGTTCGGCATGGATCCCGGATAAGCGCTACGCGCTTTCCGGGATGACGGAATATTAGTGACCGCACCAACACTCAGCCCCGTCATCCCGGGCGTAGTGGCGAAGCCGCGTAGACCCGGGATCCAGGGGCGCTGAGGTTCAGCGTGGATCCCGCCCCGGATATTTGCTTCGCAAATTCCGGGGTGACGTCTATAACGGTTGCGCCGTTTCCGGGATGACGGGATTTGGGAGCGGGGCGCGACCTATCTGTCGTCCCAGTAAATGCCGTCATCCCGGCGCACGCAGAATTACCCGAACACCACACTCGCTGCCTCGAACACCGGCCCGTCCACGCACACACGTTTCATGGCAGGTCCGCTTGGCGTCTCGATACGCACGGTGCAACCTGCGCAGCCACCAACGGCGCAGGCCATATATTCTTCAAGCGAGATCTGCGCCGGCACCTTGAAACGCGTGGCGAGCGTTTGCACGGCGCGCAACATGGGCGTAGGCCCGCAGGCGAAGATTTCAATGTCTTCGCGTGCCGCGCCACTGTGTGCGATCCACTGCGCGGCGAGTTCGGTCACAAAACCCTCGAAGCAACCGGGATACCCCTGTTGACTCGCGAGACGGCTGGCAATGCCCCAATCTTCGAGTAAGGGCATCGCGGCGATCACGGCCGCCGGCATTCTGGGCACCAGGATTTGTGAGGGCCGCGTGGGAAACGGAAAAGGCACTTCAGAGCCCATCAACACCAACGGTTGCACCCCGCTGATTCGCCGCAAATGTTCCGCCAGATAAACCATCGGCGGGATCCCGACGCCACCGCCAATCAGCACGGGATGGGCACGGTACCCGGCGAGTTTGAACGGCTTGCCAATCGGTCCGAGCAGGCTGATTTTCTCGCCGACCACGCGCCGCGCGAGGGCGGTGGTGCCGAGGCCATGCGCCTTGAACAGCAGGTCGAGTGTGCCGTCGCGGGCATTCGCGCGCATCACTGACATGGGCCGTCGCATCTGTAAGGTGGGTTCGCAGCGAAGGTGTACGAACACGCCGGGTTCACAGCGCGCCGCAATTTCCAGTGCGCGTAGCCGCATGATCGTCTGGGCTCCCGCATGCTGCGTGACCTGCAGAACTTCGGCCTCTTCGAGCAGGATGCTGCCACGATGGGCATGATCGAACATGGCGTTCAGTGCGCTTTGCCGAGAGAGTCGTACACTACATTGCCACCCACCAAGGTGAGTTTGTTGTGACCCGTCACGCGGGTGCCGAGCAATGGATTGTTCTTGCCTTGGCTCAGCAGGGTTGCCGAGGTGACTTCCCAGGTTGCCGTGGGATCGAACACACAAAGATCGGCCGGGGCGCCGACGGCGAGCCGACCTCCCGGCAGTCCGAGAATTTGATTCGGCGCCAAGCTGGCCGCGCGGAATGCGCTGCGCAGATCAAAAGCGCCCTTGGCGACCAGGCCCAACAGTGAGCTTAAAAACGTATCGAGGGTCGAGGCACCTGGTTCGGTCAGCGCAAAGGGTGCCGCCTTGGCATCGACATCATGCGGTTCGTGGTAGGCGCCGATCGCCTCCAAGGTCCCGCGCTTAACTCCGCTTTGCAGCGCACTGCGATCGCGCGCCGCGCGCAACGGCGGGCGCAGATGAAAATTCGCGTCGAATTCCCCGGCGTCCTCATCGGTATACAGCAGGTTCAAAATACTGGTGTCGGCAGTGACCGGAAGCTTGGCGCGCCGCGCCTCGGCGAGCGATTTCAACGCCTCGCCAGTCGAAATCCGACACAGATGCGCGCGCACGCCAGTTTCCGCGATCAGCGTGAGATCGCGATGCAGGCCGATGATTTCGGCCGCGCGCGAAATGCCCGGGATGCCGAGTCGCGTGCTGGTAGCGCCCTCGTGCATATGGCCTTGGCGCCCTAACCAATAATCCTCGCTATGCAGGAACACGGTGAGATTCGCGCTGGCGGCATACGCCAGTGCGTGCTTAAGCACCGAGGTGTCCTTAATTGTGCGTTCGAGATTGGTGACCGCCACACAGCCGGCAGCTTTTAACGCGTGCATTTCTGCGAGCACCTCGCCCGCGAGGCCGACCGTTAACGCCCCCAGGCATTTAATCCGCGCACCGCGCGCCGCACTCGCGAATTGGTGGATCTGTTCGACCATTGCTGGGGTGTCCAGGATTGGATGCGTGTCGGGCGCCGTGCATAAGGTCGTCACGCCGCCGCGCACTGCGGCGCGTGCTTCGCTCGCAATCGTCGCCTTATGTTCGAACCCCGGCTCGCGCAGCCGGCTGCCGAGATCGACCAGACCCGGCGCGACGATACAACCCTCGACCGCGATCTCGCGCTTTGCTTTAAAGCCGCGTGGCGCGCGCCCGAGGCCAACAATCACCCCGCCGAGGACATAGACATCGGTGACTTCATCCAAAGTAGAGGCCGGATCAAGCACCCGCCCACCCATTAACCTAATCCCCATCGGCACCGCCTTGGGCTAACGCCGAGGATTGGGATTGCGTGCCCATCACCATCGCCATCACCGCCATGCGCACGGCAATGCCGTAAGTCACCTGTTGCAGGATGACCGACTGCGCGCCATCGGCGACCGCACTCGCAATTTCAACCCCGCGGTTGATCGGACCTGGGTGCATCACGATCGCGTCTTTGGCGGCGCGCTTGAGGCGCGCGGCGGTTAAGCCGTACTCGCGGAAATACTCGTGCGCGCTTGGTAGCAGTGCGCTCTGCATGCGTTCCTGCTGGAGCCGCAACATGATCACCACGTCCGCGCCCTCAATCCCTTCGTCAAGCGAGTGATGTACTGTCACACCCATCGCTTCGATCCCGCTCGGCAGCAGCGTCCTCGGTCCCACCACACGGATGTCCGGCACACCTAAGATACGCAGCGCGTGAATTTCGGAGCGTGCCACTCGCGAGTGCGCGACATCGCCCACAATCGCCACCTTTAAGTGATCGAAGCGGTGTTTCAGGCGTCGGATCGTGAAGGCATCCAGCATCGCCTGGGTGGGATGTTCATGCCGCCCGTCGCCGCCATTGATCACGCTGATGTGCGGCGCGACCTGGCGCGCGATAAAGTCTGCCGCGCCACTGGTTTGGTGACGCACCACGAACATGTCGCACTGCATGGCTTCGAGATTGCGCAGGGTGTCACCGAGGGACTCGCCTTTTTTAGTTGAGCTGGCCTCGATGTTGATGTTCAGCACGTCGGCGGACAGCCGCTTCGCCGCGAGATCGAACGTGGTGCGCGTGCGCGTGCTGGGTTCGAAGAAGAGATTAGCGACGGTCTTCCCGCGCAACAGCGGGACTTTTTTTACTGCGCGATCACCGACCGGCGCAAAGCGTTCGGCGTTATCGAGGATTTGCGTTAGAAGCTGTGGGGACAGGCCCTCAATGGCCAGGAAATGCTTGAGTCGGCCGTGAGAATCGAGTTGAAGGTTGCCCGCGCGCATCAGTAGCTATTGTAGGGAATTCGGTGCGCAGAACACAGCGCTAATCCCGACATCCCGGAATGCGCGTGACGCTTATAGACGTCACCCCGGAATTTGCGAAGCAAATATCCGGGGCGGGATCCATACAGGACATCGAGCGCCCCTGGATCCCGGGTCTACGCCGCGTTGCAGGTCTACCTTGGATGACGGGGTTCAGCGTCCCCGATGAATTTCCAACGCGAGCGTCTCCGGCCCCGTGAGTTTCGCGTGCTCACGCGGTTTCAACGCGAGATGGGCGCCCACGATGTCGGCTTGGATCGGCAGTTCGCGTCCGCTGCGTTCGAACAAGGTCACGAGCTTGATCGAACGTGGCCGGCCATAGTCGAAGATTTCGTTCATCGCGGCGCGCACCGTGCGGCCGGTGTACAGAATGTCGTCGACCAGAATCAGATCGCGGTTGTCCACCTCGAAGGGAAGCTTCGAAGGTTCGACCGTGGGATGAAGGCCGATGCGGCTGAAATCGTCGCGGTAGAATGCGATGTTGAGTTCGCCCAGGGGTTCGCTGATGGCGAGCATCTTGCGCAGGCGCTGTGCGATCCACACCCCGCCGGTGCGGATCCCGATCACTGCCGGTTGCGCGATTTCTTCACTGTCGAGGACCCGACGCAATTGGAGCGCCATGTCGTCGAGCAGGGCATCAATGTCAAACTGCGGCTTCATGCGGTGGGCGCGGCGTGTTCAGCCAGGTTTCAAGAATGAGTCGCGCGGCCATGGCATCGACCTCGTGTGCGCCGTCGCGGCACAGCGCCTCAGCCTCATGTGAGGACAGGCGCTCATCGATGTATTCGACGGCCAGCCCAAAACGGCCCTGCAGGCGGCGGCCGAAACGCGTAATCGCCGCCGCCAATGGATGCGCTGCGCCATCGGCAGTGGAGGGTAGGCCGACCACGAGACGTGCTGGTTGCCAGGCAGCGATCAGCGCACTGACCTGCGCCCAATCCGGTTGCCCCGCCCGCGCGGGGAGGGTTTTGAGAGGGGTCGCCGTGCGGGTGATGGTTTGGCCGACGGCCACCCCAATCCGGCGTTGGCCGTAATCGAAACCAAGGACGGACTCCGCGGAGGGTGTCCTCACGCGTGGCCCACATCAGTCGAGAGACGCGCGAGATCGACGCCCAAATGGGCCGCCGCGCGGGCCCAACGATGTTCGGGGGGCGCGTGGAAAATTATTTCTAAATTAGCCGGGCCTGACAGCCACGCGTTCTGCGCGATTTCCTGTTCCAGTTGCCCAGGTTCCCATCCCGCGTAGCCGAGTGCGACGAACAATTCGTTTGGTCCGGTGCCTTTAGAAATCGCCGCGAGGATTTCCCGTGAGGTTGAAATCGCAATCTCATCGGTGACCTTGATGGTTGAGCCCCAATCCTGGGCTGGTCGATGAATGATGAAGCCGCGATCGCGATGCACCGGTCCGCCCTGAAACACCATGCGCGTGTTAATCGCAGGATCGTCCGATTCAAGCTCCATCTGCGAGAGCACTTCGCTGAGTTCAATATTGAGTGGCCGATTGATCACGATACCCATTGCGCCCTCTTCGTTGTGGGCGCAGACATAGGTCACCGTGCGCGCGAAGTTGGGGTCATCGAGCGTCGGCATCGCGATCAAGAACTGGTTGGTGAGATCTAGGGTTGTCATGTCTCTAGTATGGTCGGCGCGGCCAGACACTGACAAGGAATTTGCAGTGCGGCACGCTTATTCATTGCCCCGATGCGGCGCCCGCGACGGCGCGCCATTTACTGCGCCCGGAACGAGTCGCTGCTTAAGAATTTCCAGGTCCGCGTGACATGCAGGATATCCACCTCACGCCGGATGTCCTGGGGAAAAGGCGCAAAGGGTCCCGCCAGCTCCACGATGCGGACCGCGGCATCATCCAACACCCGGTGCCCCGACGAGCGCCGCACGATAATTTCGAGCACGCTGCCATCAGGTTTCAATGAGACATCCAACAACAGCGCGCCGGACAGCTTGCGCTTCCGTGCTTCGTCTGGATAGTTCAAATTGCCGATGCGTTCGACCTTGATGCGCCAAGCCTCCATATAAGCCGCGTACTTATATTCCTGAGTGGTCGCCGACACGAATTTCAGGCGTGGGTGCTTCGCTTTGGTCTCAAGTTTTTCCTGGATTTCGGCCTGCATGCTCGCCATCGCAAAGGAGCGTGTGATCAACTGCTGCGCGGTGGGCAAATCTGGCGTCGCCGCGGTTTCAGGCGCAGGGGCGCTCGCTTCTGCCGGTTGCGGGGTCGGCACTGGTGGTGCAGGCGCGGCCTGCGGGGTGACTTTTCTTAGTTTCGCGACAGCGGTGGGTTTGACCAGAAGTTCGGGGGCCGGGGTGGGCTTAGGCGCGCTTTGGGTGGTGGCCTGCGGGGTCGGCGCGCGGATCATCGGTTCCAAGGGTAGTTCGGTGTCGGCAGCCTGCAGCGGCGGTGTCGGCACGGCGGCTGGAGCATCTTCAGGGGTAATTACCGGCGTGGGCGCGACTAGCGGCGCGGCGGGGCGTGTGGCCGTTTGCGAGCTGCCGCCACCCTCCATATTCGCCTGCGCCAGCAGATCCGGATCCTTGGGCGCAGTCGGCGACTTCTGCGTGACCAACGTCACTTCCAACCCCTCGGCGCGTAACCGCGCAGGCGGTTCAGGTGCGAAGCTCACGCCGAGCACGACCATCGCATGCACAATGATCGCCAGGCACAAGGTCAGTGCGAAGCGGTCGTTGGCCGTGACGACCGGGTACGCGGCCCGTTCCAAGCTCAGCGCATGCACCGGATTAATGTCGAGCGGCGAGCCTGAGCGCGATGGCTTCCATCAGTCGATCAGCAATCGGGATCTCGAATTGCGTCTCGAGTTCGCGCACACAGGTCGGGCTGGTCACATTAATTTCGGTGAGATAGTCCCCGATTACATCCAAGCCCACGAATAACAGGCCACGTGCTTTCAGGCTTGGTCCGACGCGGGCGCAGATCTCGCGATCGCGCGCCGTGAGCGGCCGTCCTTCGCCGCGCCCGCCCGCCGCTAAATTGCCGCGCAGCTCGCCGGCGGGCGGCACGCGTGCCAGCGCGTACGGCACGGGCTCGCCATCGATCACCAACACGCGCTTATCGCCATCCACAATTTCGGGCAGATATTTCTGTGCCATGCAGTAGCGCGTCTCAAGCGCGGTCAAGGTTTCGAGAATGACGCTCGCGTTAGCGTCCCCCGTTTGTACCCGAAAGACCGAGGAGCCGCCCATGCCATCGAGCGGTTTCACCACAATATCGCGGAACTCCGCGAGAAACTCCCGGATCACACTGTGCCGGCGTGCGACCAGCGTTGGTGGGCATACATCGGCGAACCAGGCAGTAAATAATTTTTCATTGGCATCGCGTAGCGCACGGGGATCGTTGACCACCAGCGAGCCCGCGATCTGCGCACGTTCGAGCAGGTAGG
>JANOVQ010000373.1:0-7742 GCA_031417495.1 Pseudomonadota bacterium
CGCTTCGCGGATGATGTAGCGCGCCACAAACTCCGGGGTGTCTTCAAACATGTGAATGAAGCCGTGCAGCTCCTTCAGAATCGCGTTCGGGATATGGCGTGAGGTGCGGGTTTCGCCGAACAGAAAGATCGGGATGTCAGCATTTCGGCGCCGCGTCTCCGTGATGAATTTCTGCAATTCTTCAATGGCCGTACTCTCGGCACCGTCTTCCGCGATCTCCTCATCGTCAATAGACACAATAAAGGCGGAAGCGCGCGCGGCTTGGTTCGCCACCATGCTGACATCGAAATAGGTGAACCCGCCGATGACCTCCATCTGCTGCTCTTCGAGTGCCTTAGCGACCGCGCGAATGCCGAGGCCGCTGGCCGAATCCGAGCGCCAATCTTCGTCGATAATGATCACTGGAAAACGAAACTTCATACCTTGGTCATCCTCTTTCCTTGCTGCAGTTCGGGCGCCATCGAGCGGCTTGCTGAGGACCCTGGTCAAAATTATCTTTACATTCGGCTGCTCCTGAGCGGCCGCTGCGGCGTTGCGTTGCTTGGGAATAGTCTCGCTATTCCCGGCGCAACGCGCCTTGCAGCAACCACTCAGGAACACCCTCGGTGTCGACAAGATAATTTCGACCAGGGTCCTAGGCCTCGCTGCGGTGGTCGATTGTAGAGCTTGTGGAGGCGACAAAGGACGTTCCTCTCGGGCGTTGCGACGGCGAACCCGCCGGGATTGCGCGTCGTGCGGCCGCCGAGGGACAATTGCCGCACCGAAATCCACCTGAGGCACCTCGCATGACCGTCGCGCAACCCACTCCCGTAAATTTCAAATCCGGCTACAAGACCGACGGTATCGAATGGCAGCACATCCTCGGCACGCCGCGCTTTGACTACCCCATCGACTACTGGGTGGCTGTGCTGGGCGCGCAGCCCGAAATCGGCCGGATCGATTTCCTCAGTAAGTGGGAACCGAATGCCTACTGTCACTATCACCGTCACCTAGGTCCCACCACTGTGCTAGTCCTCGAAGGCGAGCACCACGTGATCGAAACCTCGGCCACGGAAACCGTCCACAAGATTCGCCAGCCCGGACATTTCGCGCGTAATCCGGGCGGCGACGTGCACATGGAGTATGGCGGCGCGCAAGGTGCGGTGGTGTTGTTCAGTGTGGAGGCGGTGGACGGCAAGCTCTTTGAGGTGCTCGACAGCAGCGGCAAAGTGCTGGTCACCGCCACCATGGATGACTTCTTGAACGGCAAGCTGAAGGGCTGAGTCGAGGATGCGCCCACGGCCCGGCAACAGCGCCAGAGCGTGGGCTTAAGCTTGAATCCTCCGGATTCCGGAGGTCTGCGGCTATCGCGCCCGAATGGAGACCACCACCGTCGCCGAGGCGACTCCGCCCCTACCATCAGCCACTAAATAGCTGAAGACATCGCTGCCCGTTTTACCGCCGGCCTTGTAGCGCACCTGATTATTCACGATCGAGACGCGACCGCGCGCGCCCTGGGTAACCCCGATGACGGTCAACGAATCCCCATCCGGATCTCTGTCGTTGGCAAGCACATTGAGATCCTTGAAGTTCAACCTGACGACTGTGAGAGAGTCAGCCGCTGCAAGCGGCGCGCGATTCGCCTGCACAACCGGTGCCGGTGTCGTCACTGCCATTTCGCTGGACGGATTGGTCTCGTTGCCAGACGCGTCGCGTGCCCTTACACGGTACCGATAGAGCGTGTTGGCGGCGAGTCCGGTGGCGCTGAAGTCGCGCGCCGATTGCCAGGCACTGGTCACGCAACCGACACCGCCCGCCGTGCATTCAATGCGATATTGAACTGCGCTGCCGGCATCGTCGATGGCGGTGGTTGCACGGAGTGCGATGGCGGTCGGCCCGGTCGCTGCCGGCGCGCTTTCGAAACTCATCGGGTTCGGGCTGGGCGGCGTGGTATTAGCCACCGCCACTGGCAAGGTGCCGCTCAAATTGTATTGCCCGAGGCTGCCATAGTCGCTGTAGGGCACCGTGGGATCGCCGACCCCGGACACCTGCAGATACATCCGCCCGGCGGGCACATTGACCACTAAATTTGCGCTCGTCGCGCCGTTCGGACTAGCAGTTCCCAGCAGCGCGCCGCCCTGGCTATACAGTGTGAGTTCTACATCGAGATTGCCGCCGGCAGTGTTTACCGGCATGCGCTCAGGAGTCGCCGTTAAATTCACGGTGCCGGCCGCAGCGTCGAAGTAAAACACATCGATATCGCTTTGACTTGCGAGCACCCCCTTGTTCTGTGGTTGGCTGTTGGTCCAATCATTGTCAATGCTCGTGGAGGTCACCACGCCAGTTGGATTTGCAATCAGCGGTGAGGCGGTCGCGTTCGTGTTCCCGTAGTCATCGCTGCGCAGGCCAAGTTTACTGGTCACGATCGCGACATCGTCTTCAAAATTATTTGCCCCGGCGTACTCGCCGCGACTCCATTGACTGACGTTACGGTTATAGCCCGTGCCCATGATCGGTCCCCACGAAGTCGCGCCTGCACCATGGCCAGCGTAGTAACTGCTGGTCGCAGTCGCGTCGTGCGAGAGGCCCAAGTTATGGCCCATCTCGTGCGAGGCCGCTTCCGCGACGAAGTCCTCGCGCCCATTGCCGAGCCGGTTGTAGTACACCAACGCTGGCTGGTAGTACCCGTAATTGCTGGCGCCGAAGACATTGATGTACGCCACGCCACCCGCGCCTTGATACGGCATCGCCACCCCGCTGCTGTCGCTGTCTCGCGTGATCAACACACGCGCGACTCGAGCGCCAAAACTCGCCGGCAGCTGGGTGGTGACATCCACATTGAACGGCGCGAAATCTTCGCTCACACGCCGCCAGATATTGATGATGTTGGTGAGTTCGCCGGCACTGAAAGTGCCGAGCACCCCATCGGTATCGTAGGCGACCGCCGTGAGTGTGGCGCGGCCGGTGCTCGCATTCCAGGCAGTGCCAGTGAGCGTGTGTCCGTCGAAGTCGAGGTACACCACATTCGCGGCACCCGCCCGACTGTGTAAGGCGAATGCGGCGGTCGTTGGAATGGTGGCCGCGACACTCGCGGCTGCCACCACCGGCACGGTCGCGCCGGCATCGGGCAGCGGCGCGGCATCGACATACAGCACACCGCCGTCCAGGTCAGAGCGCAGTTGCGGTACGTCAGCGTTCGGAAAATTGAAACGATGCAACCAGGTCATTGCGCGTAGGCGTTTCTCAGCAGGCAATTTCTCGAGGCCAGAACGGAGCTTGCCAAGCGGCAGGTCGGTCAGGGCGAAGGGTTGGTCTTTGCCGAAATTACGGCGGGCCGAGGTGTCTGGGCTGGTGCCGATTAACACGACAATGGCCAGCAAGGTCGAAGTCACGCGTCCAATCGTGAAAGTCATATCACTACTCCGTTGGCTTAAGGCGAGGGTTCGTGCTCTATTGCAGCAACCGCCGCTCGGCGGAACTTGACTCCCTTAGCGCGCTGCTAAAGGCGACGGAGTAGGTATAGGCGATAAAATTTTGTGTGCGCGTGAACGGCGTCTCATTCGCGGTTTGAGAAATGCCAGTTCAGTCACGTCGACGCACGAAATATCTATCGATAAGCTCGGGGACAGCAAGATGTCGCCGCCCCATTACTGCGTTGGCGTGATGGTCGCGTCCGCGCATGGCGCCGGGCGCTGGCACTCCCAGCGGCCAGATCACGCACCGTTCGCCGCGCGCGCCCGCGAGACAGTGTCTTGCTAGAACCAGCAAGACAGGTGCACGCTTGCTGCGCAGCGCGAAGATTTTCTGTAACCGCCGGGCGCTGTGCGCCGAACTGACATTCAGCCGCCAAGCAACCGCAATAAGGAAAATTCATGCCGCGCCAGAAATTGATCATGCTCGTTGTGGTTGGCGCAGCCGTGGTGGCGTTCTTCGCCTTCGATGTGGGGCATTACCTCAGCCTCGAATTTATTCAACAGCGCCAGGCGAGCTTCGCCGCGCTGTATGCCAGCAATACGCTGGGCGTGATCGCGGCGTATTTCGTGGGGTACGTGGCAGTGACGGCGCTGTCGCTGCCGGGCGCGGCCATCATGACGCTCGCCGGGGGGGCGGTCTTTGGCTTGAGCGTCGGCACATTGGTGGTCTCCTTTGCGTCCTCGCTCGGCGCGACACTCGCCTTTCTCACTTCCCGCTATGTGTTGCGCGATAGCGTGCAAGCGCGCTTCGGTACGCGTCTGGCAGAAATCAATCGCGGGATTGACCAGGAAGGCGCGTTCTATCTGTTCACCTTGCGCCTGGTGCCGCTGGTGCCGTTCTTTGTGATCAATCTGCTGATGGGCTTGACCCGCATGCGGGTGGGCGTGTTCTATCTGGTCAGTCAAATCGGCATGTTGGCGGGTACGGTCGTGTTCGTGAATGCCGGCACCCAGCTCGCAAAGCTTGATTCGCTGCGGGGGATTCTGTCGCCAGCGCTGCTCGGTTCGTTTGTGCTGCTCGGGCTGTTTCCGCTGCTCGCCAGGCGGCTGATCGCGGTACTTCAACGCCGCAAGATTTACGCGCGTTGGGCGGCAGTCAAACCGCAGCGCTTCGAGCGCAACTTAATCGTCATCGGCGCGGGTGCCGCCGGCCTCGTCTCCAGTTACATCGCCGCCGCGGTCAAAGCCAAGGTCACGCTGATTGAAAATCATAAAATGGGTGGCGACTGCTTGAACTATGGTTGCGTGCCCAGCAAGGCCTTAATCAAAACCGCGACCGTGCTCAAGCAAGTCCGCGCTTCGCGGAAATACGGCATTGCCAATGCCGAAGCAAGTTTCGACTTCGCTGAAGTGATGGAAAGAGTCGCCGACATCATCAAAACCGTGGCGCCGCATGATTCGGTCGCGCGCTACCAAAGCCTGGGCGTGGAATGCGTGCAGGGCTACGCACGAATTGTGAATCCGTGGACGGTCGAAATTGAGCGTGGCGCAGCCGGCAAACAAACCTTAACCACCCGCAGCATCGTGATCGCGACCGGCGCAGCACCCGTGGTGCCGGCACTGCCCGGGATCGAAGAAGCCGGTTATCTCACCAGTGATACATTGTGGGAATTGCGCGAATTGCCGCGCCGGCTGATCGTGCTTGGCGGTGGACCCATCGGCTGCGAACTCGCGCAGTGCTTCGCGCGACTGGGCGCTGAAGTCACCCAGGTGCAACAGGGCCCGCGTCTGCTGCCACGCGAAGATGAAGACGCGGCGACCTGCGCGGTCGAGGCGTTACGCCAGGATGGGGTTAACGTGCTGCTCGACCACCGCGCGGTGCGTTGCACGCGCGACGGAGAGCAATGGCATCTCATAGTCGAAACCGCGGGAGTCGAAAAAGCCCTGCCGTTTGATCGTCTGCTGTGCGCGGTGGGGCGTGCGGCACGGCTCAGCGGTTTCGGCCTCGAAGCACTCGGCATCCCGACCAACCGGACAGTGGAAACCAATGCGTATCTAGAGACGAACTACCCCAATATTCTCGCCGCCGGCGATGTCGCGGGGCCCTATCAATTCACCCACACCGCGGCCCATCAGGCCTGGTACGCCGCCGTCAATGCGCTGTTTGGCACCTTCAAGAAATTCAAGGCGGATTATTCGGTGATCCCTTGGACGACGTTCATCGATCCGGAAATCGCGCGCGTCGGCTTGAGCGAGGCGGAGGCCCAGACCCAAAAAATCCCTTATGAGCTTACGAAGTACGCGCTGGACGATCTCGATCGCGCGATTGCCGACAGCAGCACCCGCGGCTTCGTGAAAGTGCTGACCGTGCCTGGCAAGGACCGCATTCTCGGGGTCACCATCGTCGGCACCCATGCGGGGGATCTGCTCGCCGAATTCGTGCTCGCCATGCGCCATGGTCTCGGTCTCAGCAAAATCCTCGGCACCATCCACACCTATCCCACCTTGAGTGAGGCCAACAAATACGTGGCCGGTGAATGGCGGCGGAATCATCAACCGCAAACGTTACTCAAATGGCTTGCGCGCTATCACGCTTGGCGGCGGGGCTAGCTGACGCGCGGCCAGAGTTCCTCCGACCTGTCGTTGCGCGGAGCACAACGACAGACCTACTCCCCTTAAGTCTTCCTTAATGTTCACTCGTTATGGTAACCAGCGAGAGTCTCGCGGGATCGGCGCGTCGCGCCGTGCGAGAAATAAAGACAAAAGGAGTTCGCAAATGAAAAAATCTAAAGGTTCCATGTTGCTTCTGGGGCTGGCGATTGCCGCCGTGCCGGAGCTCAGTGTGGCATCTGTCATCGGCAGTCTCGGTAATTTTGACGTCATCAACGATACGGGCCACACCGCCCACGGGTTCGAAATTGAACTCGAAGATCTCCATAGCAGTGATATTTCAGATGTATTCGGTGGACCGGGGCGTGGCTTCCCAACGGGGCGCGGGTTTGATCAGGCCAACGCAGTTGAACGCTACGGCGCACCCACGATCACCGAATATGTGGATGCTATCAACAACAAGTTTGGCACCCGCGTGACCTATGCGGGGAGCTTCAGCGCACCTAATGGGACGTGGGATTTCGGCACCCCGACGACTGATCCCCTCAACTTCGTCACCTCTGGCGATAGCTGCTGGACTCGCGGCGGCACCGGATATAGCGCCGGGACACCCTGCGATCATTTCGGCGTGGGCACCACGAAGAATCCTGCTAAGACGACTTACAACTGGCTGGTCGAAACCGCCACGCCTGGTGAATTGAGTAAAGGCGGCGTCGTGTTGCCGGCGCCCGCGTGGCAGGTGATTCCTAATCAGGCGAATCCTGCTGCAGCACCACAAGTGATCGCACAAATCGAGGCACCTGAGGCCGAAGCCGAAGGCCAATACGGCGAAGCCATGTGGGTGAAGGTTTATACGACTGAAATCGAAAACGACGTCGAGCTCGAAGACCTCATTGGGGGTAGTCCTGTCGTCGACAAGGCCGAGACCGAAGTCGAGTTTCGCCTGCTGCAGACCAATCCAAACAAGCCGGACGCCGGCGTGCTCGAAAATGGCCGCGATGTCGAGGTTGGTGGCAACGCCAAATCGATCATTCGGCGCTATGAGTTCTTCAAATACATCGGGGAATATGATCCCGAAGATCACGAGGCCCTCCAGGACAACTTGGATCTGTTTCCAGAAGCGCTGGGGATCTATCTCGGTGCGCAGAATGCCGCCGTAAATTTAAACGCCGTGGCGCCGGTCCCGGTGCCCGCCGCTGTCTGGTTGCTGGGTTCGTCATTGGTTGGATTGGTCGGCGTCGCGCGCCGCCGCTCGGCACGCGCCGCTTAACCTGGAAACGGCAGTTGAACGGAGCGCGGCACATCGTGCGCCGCGGTCCCCTACTTATTCACGCCGCTGGCCACTGCAAGGTAACCTGCAGGCCTCCCAGTTCGCTTCTATCAAAACTCAAGGTCGCCCGATGCAACCCCACGATGCGCGCGACGATGGCCAGGCCAAGCCCGCTGCCCGGTGCCAGGGTTCCGGGTAAACGAGTGAAGCGCCGTTGAATCTGCCCATAAGAATCCGCTGGAATCCCCGGACCATTGTCTTCAAGCGTGAGTTCGATCACAGCGGGCCCCCAACCCGAGTTAAGGCGCCGCGCACTCACCTTAACCTCACCCGGCCGCGCGCCATGTTTGAGCGCGTTATCCAATAGATTGCGCAGTGCGACCGCAGCGGCCTCTGCGTTGGCACGCAGCCGGAGCTCGGCTGGCACGTCGTTGATCAGCGTGACGCCCCCATTCGACGTCAACGCCGTT
>JANOVQ010000374.1:0-7964 GCA_031417495.1 Pseudomonadota bacterium
CTGCTTAATCAAACCGAGCCGTAAAGGGATGCCAAGCTTGGCGGGCAATAGGTAGCTTAATAAGGCGGTCACATTATGCAGATGGAACCACTTCGGAAAACGCCAGGAACAGCTATCCCAGAACAACAACCGCCAGCGCGCCGGTTCCGCCGCAAAATGACCCACCATCAAGGCGCCGTATAAGCTCAAGAACAGTACGGAATTCATACTCGTTGCATCAGCTGCCAGCGATAGGCGGACCATTTGGACAGGCTCCCCGAACGACCATCCCATCGAAGTGCTAGTTTGACGGGCCAGCTGAATTTGAGACCTAACCGCGCAGCAAAACCCAACAGTGGGAGACACGCAGAGAAAGCCAATGCGCTTCCGGATTTCAAAACCCGCCATTCTGTGGGGATGGCTAACTCTCGAAAGGAACCTAGAGAGAAGCCCTGACCGCCGGTAGGACTACCGAAGCCGATCCGAGATAGCAAGTTGAAATATTCCAGACCTGGTTCGAGCAGAAGTAGCGTTCCGCCAGGGACCAGGGACTCCCGCAACTGCTGGAGAGCGCTCGCTCGGGCGGCCGTATCCAAGTACATGAGAGCGTTCATTGCGACGATGCCGTCAAAGGTATTCGGCGCGAATGCCGATCTTTCGAGCGCCATGCAAACGGCTGGTGTTTCCACATATTTCGAGAACGCCACGCAATAACCATGCGCGAAATCACATCCGATGACAGCGAGATCAGGCCTGCTTTCATGAATAAATCGGCTCAAGCGTCCATATCCGCAACCAGCATCAAGAAGGCTCGCCCGGGGAGGGAGGAAGCCTAGGAAATGCAGCTGCAACAGATGACGATGCCAATCGTCCATTGCCGCGTTCAAATATAGCGGCAGTCCACGACAGAGCACGGAGGATAACTGAACTCCCAGGTCCGTTGCGCGCGACTCCCAGGCTTCGCGAGGGGCGTTCTTTTTCTGCACGTTCACATCGAGCCCAGACTCAGGCAAGGAGTTCCGTTAATGAGAGTTAGGTGCTTGTGCGTGCCAGATGAGTGGTCGAATGTCTGCGGTACGCCCTCGGAACGTGACTGAGACGTGTGAGTGAGTCGGTCAATTTTCATGCAGGTGCGAACCGGCTTTGGCTATGAGAGGGCCCGTTTGACGCACGCTTGGTACAGTCGTTAACAGGCAGCTTAGCTGTTTAAGCTCGAAGCAGATGCCGCACCCCCGCCACCACGTCTTCCACATCCTCATCAGTGAGCTTCGGCCCTAATGGCAAGCTCACAGTTCTTCGTCCGGCTTGGGTGGCGAACGGATAGTCTTCTGGCCGCCAGCCGAATCGTTGCTGATAGAACGGATGCTCTGCAAGGCAGAGATAGTGCACGCCCACCCCAATCTTTTCCTGTGTCATCGCGTCCAGGAATGCATCACGCGACAGTGGCGCCGCCGGATCGATCAAAAGTGTATAGAGATGCAAGGCATGCCGGGTCCCGCTCGCCATTGCGCTCGGCCGCTGGGCGGGCAATTCCGCAAACGCCTCCTGGTAGCGCTGCCAGATTTCGGCTCGGCGAGTCCAGTGGGCTTCTACTTTCTCCAGTTGATGCAGGCCGATCGCCGCCTGGATATCCATCATGTTGTATTTGAATCCGCACTCGACCACGTAGTAATGCTTATACCCACTGTCGCTGAAGCGCTTCCACGCGTCGCGATCCATGCCGTGCAGCGCGAGTGTACGGACCCGACCTGCGGCGACGGGATCTCGTGCGACCACCATGCCACCTTCACCGGTCACGACATTTTTGGTCACATAAAAGCTAAAGCAGCCAAAGTCGCCGATAGTTCCAGCCTTGGCGCCGTGGTACTCCGTTTCGATGGCATGCGCGCAATCCTCAATCACGCTAAGGCGATGCTCTCGGGCGAGTGCCATTAAGTCGTTCATCTCACAGGCACGCCCAGCGAAGTGGACCGGGACGATGGCGCGTGTGCGCGGGGTAATCCGCGCGCGCACGGCCTTAGGGTCAAGATTTAAAGTGTCAGGATCGATATCGGCCAGCACTGGAGTCGCGCCCGCGTGGATGATCGCATTAACTGTCGCGCAGAATGTCAGCGGAGTCGTGATCACTTCGTCGCCCGGGCCGACGCCAGAGGCGATAAGGCTCACATGCAGGGCCGCCGTGCAGGAATTAACCGCTGCGACGCAGCTCGGGTCAACCCCTTTATAACGCGCGAAATTCTCTTCGAATCGACGCACCTTGGGGCCCGTGCCCAGCCATCCTGAACGCAGGGTAGCAACGACCTCTTCGATTTCCTCTTCGCCGATGAGCGGGGCACCGAAGACCAGGAAATTTTCGCGTGAGGGGCGGCGTTGTCCGGGCATCAACCAAAACTCCTGCGTATCATCAAGGTGGTGTTGTCTTCCCTAAGCTAGCGGCGACGCCGCCAAAATTTCCCGCATCTCATCATAAATTTTCGGCGTGGCGGCCAACACGTGGCCACTTGCCAGCAATTCCTCTTTGATATTGATCGGCCCCACCATGCCCCCGGCTTCCTGTACCAGCAAGGCGCCTGCCGCGATATCCCAGGCCTGCAGGCCGTATTCCCAATAGCCATCAAGCCTCCCCGCAGCGACATAGGCCAGATCGAGGCTTGCGGCCCCAGCGCGGCGCACGCCGTCAACCCGGTGTAAGAAGGTAGCAAAGGATTTCAGGTAGGGATCAATCAACTTTTCATCGCGAAGGGGGAAACCGGTCGCGAGCAGCGATTGGTCAAGGTCGCGGCAGCGGCTCACGCGAATCTTGCGGTCATTGAGCTGCGCGCCGGCACCGCGGGTGGCGGTGAAGAGCTCATCACGGATAGGGTCGTAAACGACAGCCTGTTCCACCTGCCCCTTAACCGCCAGCGCAATAGAGACGGCGAACTGTGGGTAGGTGTGGAGATAGTTGGTCGTGCCATCGAGCGGGTCGATGATCCACACGAATTCGCTATTGCCGCCGCTGCCAGATTCCTCGGCGAGGATCTGGTGGCTGGGATAGGCCTTTAGCAGGGTATCGATAATCGCCGCCTCGGCATCCTGGTCGGTCGTCGAGACATAGTCACGCCGACCTTTGAGATCGACTTTAACAGTATCCATTCGGGCCTGGCTGCGCTGGATAATCGTGCCGGCACGGCGGGCGGCGCGCACCGCGATGTTCAACATGGGGTGCATAGCAATTCTTCGCGTCTACAATGGCGCGCAATCTTACCGGATATGGAACTCGAAGCGATGACCTCCGACGCGACTGCGATCCCACCTCCACATACGACCTTGCTCTCCAGGGTCCGCATCGTGATGGTGGAGACCTCGCACCCTGGCAATATCGGCGCGACAGCACGCGCGATGAAGACCATGGGTCTGCGCCGGTTGGTGCTGGTTAATCCGCGCGAATTTCCCTCTGCGGCGGCCACTGCCAGAGCGTCGGGTGCCGACGACATCTTGATGCAGGCAACTCAGCAGAGCGATTTAGCACAGGCGATTGCCGATTGCGGAATGGTGGTCGGTACGACCGCGCGGTCGCGCCATCTGGAATGGCCGGTCGGGACTCCGCGTGAACTGGCGCTTGAGCTGTCCACCCTGCCAAATGCCACCCAATGCGCGATTGTGTTCGGGCGCGAACAGTCGGGGTTGTCGAATGAAGAGTTGGCGCTGTGCCAACGCGTAATCCGCATTCCCACGGATGAGTCTTTCAGCTCATTGAATATCGCGCAGGCCGTGCAGATTTGTGCTTATGAATTGCGGCTCGCGGCGGAGTTGGAAACGCTTAGCGACACGCAAGACACTGAACCCTTGGCCACCGCCCGTGAAGTAGCAGAAGGGATTCAGCACCTCACCCGCGTGATGGAACGTGTGGGCTTCTTCAATCCGGCGCGGCCGAAGCTGTTGCCAATTCGGCTGCAACGTTTGCTCAATCGCAGTGACTTAAGGCGCAGTGAAGTGCGCATTCTGCGGGGGTTTTTGACGGCGATTGAGGAGCGAGGTCCATAAGGAACTCCGAGATTGATAACTATGTCACCCGTCGCCGATCCGCGACTAACAGATCGTGTCCGCTTCCTGAAAGATCCGAATCCGACCACGCTCGACAATCCACAAGCGCCCCACCAGTTTTTCCTTCTCTACGCCGATTACGAGAGCCTGTATCAGTTCGACTAAATCGTGCGCTGACGGTTTCGATGGTAATCGAAGCACCGCAATTCCCGAGAAATGCGAAGGCTTGAATCGGAGAGGATTGGCGAAATCGAGGTTGAGCGTAATGATCGCCCGACCCTCTTGCCGACATAGTTCGATCAGTGCCGCGTCTTCGACGTGTTGAACTTGCTGGCTGGCGACAGTCGCGACATCGTGACCCGCCGCGCGCAGGACGTTTTGCCCGCGCAATCCGAGATTTTCGTCGAGTTTGAACTTCACCCGCGATCAGGCCGGTGCTTCGAGCGGAATGTCCACGTAGCGTTCACGCGCAATTTCAGCGCCGTAGGCAATACAAGCTTGGATATCCAGCTCAGCAAGGCCAGGGTAATCGACAATAATTTCGGCCGTCGTGTCGCCCGACGCCAGCAAATCAAGGATCAGAGAAACCCAAATTCGATGACCGCGAATGCACGGCTTACCGAAACACCGCAGGGGATCTATCCAAATTCGGGCTAGGAGTTCTTCGCGTGTCGGGGACGGCTTCATGGCTTAGCTCCAGCGCTACTTCTGCCCAATGTAACCTAACTGGCGGGCGATTATTGCGAGCGAAGCAAGGAGCACACTTTTAAACTGGATTGCCATGTCGCTGCGCTCCTCGCAACGACGGGTTGGCGGGCGGCAACGTGGCGCATAATCGGTAAGCTTCGTCGCTGCGAGCGAACGCGTCAATCCAGTCGAAAAATCGCGCAGCACACCTCATCTCCGAATCACAACAGAGCCTGAGGCTCTTCGTAACGACGGGGCCAGGTGTCCCCCTAACATGCCGCAGCGCCTGACTCACGCCAACCCGTGCTCATACACCACACCTGCGACCGGTTCCCCCGCCGCAATCCGTCCCACCCGAAACACCGTCTCGCCCTGCGCGTACAGAAATTCGGTGATCGCCGCCGCGTCTGCTGCGGCAATCACCAGCAACATCCCAACCCCGCAATTGAAAGTTCGCAACATTTCCGCCTCGGTCACCGGACCGGCGGCGCGTAACCATTGGAATATCGGTGGAAGTTGCCACGCCGCGAGATCGATCACCGCGTGAGTCCCCGCCGGCAGTACCCGTGGCAGGTTGTCCGTAATCCCTCCCCCGGTGATGTGCGCGAGGCCGTGCAACGTGAACTTCGCGAACGTGGCGAGCAGGGCACGCACATAGATGCGGGTGGGCGCGAGCAACGCAGCGCCGAGGCTGCGCTCGTCGGTGATATTCGGCACCAGTGCCTTAAGGGGTGTGGATAACGGGATGCCGCTGCGCGCCAGAATCTTGCGCACCAGCGAGTAGCCATTGGAATGCACGCCGCTGGCGGCGAGTGCCAGGATTTGATCGCCCGGCTGGATGCGCGAGCCATCAATCACGCGCCCGCTTTCCACTGCACCCACCACAAAGCCGGCGAGATCGTAATGCTCGGCCGCATACATCTCCGGCATCTCAGCGGTTTCGCCACCCAAGAGCGCGCAGCCGGCCTCATGGCAGCCCGCCGCGATGCCCTTGATAACCGTCGCCGCAGTCGCGACGTCCAACGCGCCAGTCGCAAAATAATCGAGAAAGAACAGCGGTTCTGCACCCTGCACCAGCACATCGTTCACGCACATCGCGACAAGATCGATGCCGATGGTGTCGTGCTGCTTCATTTCGATCGCGAGTTTGAGTTTGGTCCCTACGCCGTCGGTGGAGGAGACCAGGATTGGATCGCGGTAGCCAGTCGCGGCGAGCTTGAAGAGCCCGCCAAAGCCGCCGAGACCGCCGATGACGCCGCTGCGTGCGGTCGCCTGCGCGGCCGGCTTGATGCTTTCGACGAGCGCCGCACCGGCATCGATATCGACGCCGGCATCGCGATAACTGAGCGGAGATTCCGGGAGTTTTGTCATGCGCGCATGGTAGACACTAGGCTGCAGAGCGTAAACAGTTTAGGGCATCTCTATAAATTCGCTGAAGGCGCGCTGGCGGCGTTGCAACCGAGCTCAAAATACTCATTTACTCCATGTAAACTCCGCTTTTTCGCCCGGTTGCGCCTTACCATCATCGCCTTGATCGAATTTATAGAGATGCCCTTGACTTGCCGCGACAGCATCACATAGCGTGCAGCCATGCTAACGCTCGCGTTTCCTGCGCGCCTCATTGCCGCAGCCCTGTGCTGTCTGCTCGCACCCACGTTGCTAGCGGCGACGGTGCGCGATCTGCACACCGCAGTGGTCGCGGCTGCAGACAACTCGGATTCCGAACTTGCCCGGGCCGTCGAAGCGGCGTTCCAGATAGTGCTGGTGAAACTCACCGGCAACAGTCAGAGCATCAATCAATCCGCAGTGGCAAAACTGCGCGCACGCGCCAAACAGTACAACACGCTGTTCGGCTATGAACGTGGCGCGGAGGGGGAGTTATTGTTACGTGCCGAATTTGATTTGCCCGCAGTCAGTGGCGCGTTGCGCGAACGTGGCTTGCCGGTGTGGGGCAAGGAGCGGCCGGAGGTCACGACCTGGCTGGTGCTGACCGATACCAACGGGCGCCGCCTGAGTCCCGATGAAAATACGCGCGAGATTTTCGCGAGTGTTGTCCGCCAGGCGGCACTGCGCGCGATTCCGCTGCGACGGCCCGCCGCGGATGACGCCGTGATTTCCTTACTTGCTGCCGCCGGCGACGATGATGAAGCGCTAATGACGGGGCTTGCCACGCTTGCTGGTCAGTATGGCGCTCCGGCGAATTTGGTGATCCTGCTCACTCAGCAGGCGGACGGCCTGAGTTGGCGGCTACGTTGGCGGCTTAGTGTGGAGGAGGAAACATTGGTTGGCGCGACGAGCGGTGAATTGCCGGTGCCGGTCGTGACTGCGGGGCTCGACCAGGGTCTCGATGCGGTGGCCCAGCATTATTTGCGGAGTAATGACTCGGCCGCGGCGAGCACGGTTGAGCTCAGTGTTGAAGCGATTAGCACGGCTGATGGTTACGGGCGGGCGCTGAAATATCTCACGCGGCTTGATGCGGTGACGCACGTAGACGTGCAGAGAATTGAGGGCAGCACGGTGTACTTCGCACTGGTCGCACACGGCGGATTGCCCGCTCTAACCCAAAGTATCGGCTTTGGTCAGGTCCTGAGCGCGGTGCCCGAGGCGCCCACGCGTTTCCGCCTGGTCGCACCCTGAGCCGCCATGACAGCAGCCTACCGCACATGACGGATTCTCAGAAGTGGCTGGTGCTGGCGACGCTTGCGAGTGTCGGCTGGCTGCTCTATCTACTCGCGCCGGCCCTCACCCCTTTCCTGTTCAGCGCATTACTGGCCTACCTCGGCGATCCCCTGGTTGATCGCCTTGAGCGGTTCGGGCTGTCGCGAGTGTTTGGGGTGACCGTCGTTTTTGCGGTGATGCTGGTGCTCTGCATCGGCGCCTTTTTGGTGCTGGTGCCCGCACTCGAGCGCCAGATCGCGGTGGTTATCGCGAAAACGCCAGAGGCCATCGATTGGCTTCAAACCTGGTTGTTACCACGCTTGTCGCGCCAGTTTGGTTTCGACCTCAGCGTGGATACGGAATCCCTTAAGCAAACGTTGATCGCCCACTGGCAGGAACTTGGTACGGTGATGCAGCAAGTGGTGATGCACCTCGGGCGTTCGAGCCAGATGCTGCTCGGCTGGGTGAGCTTCCTGTTGTTGGTGCCGGTCGTCACGTTTTATCTCTTGCGCGACTGGGACGCTCTAGTCCGCCAGGTGAGCGCGTTGCTGCCGCGCCGAGTGGCGCCGCGAGTGAGTGAAATCGCGCGGGAGATCGATGCCGTCCTTGCGGAA
>JANOVQ010000375.1:0-5482 GCA_031417495.1 Pseudomonadota bacterium
CCTTCATACAAGGCATTGGCGCGAAACATCGGGAACACGAAGTCACGCACAAATTCTTCACGCAGATCGTCGATGAAAATTTCTTCTACGCCGAGCAGTTCGGCCTTGCGCCGCGCCGGTTCCAATTCTTCGCCCTGGCCAATATCGGCCGTGAAAGTGACGATCTCGCAGGCATAAGTCTCCTGCAACCATTTCAGGATAACCGAGGTATCGAGCCCGCCTGAATAGGCCAGCACCACTTTTTTAATCGATGATTTAGACATGGAAATTGCACTTTAAACAGGAATTGCGGGGAGGGCGCATTGTGCCCGCGGACCCCGGTCGCGTCCACCGGGGGGCTTCGTCAGCGGAGTTGCGCGCCATGCGCGAGCAGCATTTCGCGCAACAGTGAGCGATGACAGCGCGCCTCGTCTGCGCAGTAACAGCCAACGGAGAGATTGGTGGTGTGCGACAACGCCGCCAGCAGCGCGAGCGAGCGCTGATTCTCCGGGCTTGCCATCTCGCGCCGATACAGCCGCACGAAGCGGGTCCAGGCGCGTGGATCCTCCGTCAGCCGCGAAAGTTTGAGGGTCGCGGCCTGCGGCGCGAGATTGGGGTACCAAATATCGAACCAGTTTTGGGTTGCACGCGACGCCTTGGCGACGCCGCGTGGCGGAAACCGTACGGTGCCGATTCTAAGCCCCTCGTCAGGCAGGCGCGGGCTGCCGAGGCGAACAATGCTGATCATCGCAAGCGCCTCGCAGGCACGCTAGGTTGGCGGCAAGCCGCGCGCCAGGCACGCCTTAAATGCTGCTGGCGCTTCGGCGTGTGGCCAATGGGCGGCGTTGGGTACCGTGTGCACCTCAGCGTGCGGGAAATACCGCGTGATGCGCGGCAGATCCGCGTCGCGTACGCGATCAGAAAGGTCGCCGCGAATGAAGTGAACCGGTCCCGCGAACTGCGCGTCGGCGGCGACCGGCAGCGCGCCGACCAGCGCCGGCATCGCCGAGCGTAAAACGGGTAGATTCAAGCGCCAGCGCGCGCCGTCCGCATCGATCTGCAGGTTCTGAAGCAGGAACAGCCGGACCGCCGGATCGGGCACGACTGACGCCAGCGCGCGCTCCACCTCCTGTCGGCGTGAAAACTCCGCGAGAGGAAGCGCCAGCATTGCCTCGATCAGTGGGGTGTGCTGATCGGCATAAGCAACCGGCGCGATATCCACTACGATCAGGCGCGCGAGTCGCGCGGGAGCGTTAAGCGCGAGGGTCATCGCCGCTTTGCCGCCCATGCTGTGGCCGAGCAGGATGACTTCGTGCAGATCGAGTGCATCGAGCAGCGTCGCGATATCTCCCGCGAGCGTGGCGTAGTCGTGGCGGTCCGCATGCGGCGAGCGACCATGATTGCGTTGATCGACTGCGATCACCCGATAGTTCGCGGCGAGCCGCTTGGCGTCGCTGTGCCAATTGCGCGCACTGCCGAACAGGCCGTGCAGAATCACCAGTGGCGGTCCTTCACCGAACTCGTCATAGACTAGCTTCAGCGCGCTCATGCGAGGCGCAGATGCGGTGGCAGGCGGGCGGGATTCAAGGCCGCGCGTGGCCAGATCTCGAGAAGTGCGATGTCTTCTTCAATCCCATCCATGAGGTCTAAGGTGCGATAGCTGGTGACGTCGGCCCATAGATACGCGGTGTGTTCATGGTTCAACACGATGGGACCGCGCTGCCAGCGTAAATGATAGAGATTGATTTCGTAAACGCCCCCATAGAACGAGTCGCGAAACGGACCGAGGCTGCGCAATTCCTGCACGCGAACTGCCGTGCCGATTTCTTCCGCCATCTCGCGATACGCGCACTCGCGCGCAGATTCACCCGCTTCAATATGACCAGCCGGAAAGCCCCATAGCGAGGGACCGAGGACGCGATCGGGGGCGCGTTGCAGAAAGAGCAGGCGGTGTTGATCGTCTTCGATGAGGCAAATGGCGAAGCGGGCTTTGGGTTTGGACACTGGCATGAGGGTAGGGTAGCCGCAGGTGAGTGGTCTGGCCAGAACGGCGCGACAGGCGGCAATCCCTGCGCCAGTTTTCGTCATCCCGGGCGTAGCGCCATATGCTGCGAAGACCCGGGATCCGTGGGCTGATTGGGGGCTGCATGGATCCCGGATATGCGCGCAGCGCATTCCGGGATGACGGGAATAAAAGTTTTCGAAAACGTCAATTTCTACAACAACACCTGCCGGATGTCCCCCAACAATTGACTGAGATAACGCGTGAACTCGGCTGCTGCCACGCCATCGATCACGCGGTGGTCGTAGGACAACGACAGCGGCAGCATCAGACGCGGGACAAAGGTGCCATCGCGGTAGACGGGCTTCATCGTCGCCGGCGACACGCCGAGGATCGCGACATCGGGTGGATTGATGATTGGGGTGAAGCCCGTGCCACTGACGCCACCCAAGCTCGTGATGGTGAAGCACGCACCCTGCATGTCGGCCGGCAGTAGCTTGCCATCACGCGTTTTGCCGCTGAGCTCGCGGACTTCTTTGGCGAGCGCGTAGATGCCTTTCTGATCGACATTGCGCAATACCGGCACCAGCAGGCCGCGTTCGGTATTCACCGCGACCCCGACATGAAAGTACTGCTTGTAAATGAGCGACTCGCCATCCGCGCTCAGCGAAGAGTTGAAATCCGGAAAGCGCTTGAGGACCACCATCACGGCTTTGATCATGAAGGCGACGAGCGTAAGTTTCGCGCCGAGTTTTTCGGATTCCTCGAGCTTCGCTTTGCGGAAGGCTTCGAGCTCGGTGATATCCGCTTCGTCAAATTGCGTCACATGCGGGATAGTGATCCACGAGCGATGCAGGTTCTGTCCGGTGAGGCGTTTGATCTTGCTCAAGGGGCGGGTTTCGGTCGCGCCGAATTTGCTGAAATCGATCACGGGCGCCGCCGGCATGGCGAAGCTACCAACGCCAGATGCTGCGGGTTGCCGTTGTAACGCCTGTTTGACGAACGCCGCGACATCCTCCTTCATGATCCGGCCTTTGCGCCCGCCGCCCTTGACCTGCAGCAGATCGACGCCGAGTTCACGCGCGAACTTGCGTAGCGCCGGACTCGCATAGACCCGCACGCCACTCTGTCCACTGTGTAAGAAGTCCTGGCCGCCCGAAGGCGGCGCCATGGTGCGCGGACCGGGATCAGGCGACACGAAGTTGTATTGATTCGCGTCAGCGGTGGGTTTGACCGTGGCGGCAGGCGCAGGCACTGACGACGCGGCCGCGGGAGCGCGGGCGACAGGTGCTGCCGCAGGGCGTGTCGCGGCATCGTCCAGCGGTTCGAGCGCGACGATTGGATTTCCTTCGGAAACCTTATCGCCCACCTTCACCAACACGGCGGTGACGCGGCCGGCCGTTGGCGCCGGAATATCCATCGTCGCCTTATCGCTTTCCAAGGTGACCAATGGCGCTTCGGCGGTGACGACATCACCGACTTTGACCAGGATTTCGATCACATCGACCTGGTCAAAGTCGCCGATATCTGGGACCAATACCTGCTGCGCTGGCGCGTTTGCGACCGGCGCCGATCTTGCGGGAGTTGTTGGCGCGGCTTCCGCCTCTGGTGAGGCCGCGGTAGGTGTCGCGGCGACGGGCGGTGGGGCGGTAGGCGTCGGGGTGGCGGGCGTCGCGGTCTGCTCGACCGGTTCAAGCGATAGCAGGAGGTGGCCTTCAGAAACCTTATCCCCCACTTTTACTTTCACGGCTACCACGCGGCCGGCCTGGGGCGCCGGGATATCCATCGTCGCTTTGTCGCTTTCAAGCGTGACCAGTGGATCTTCGAGGTTGATGATGTCACCTGGCTTTACCAGCACGTCGATCACATCGACCGACTCGAAATCGCCAATGTCAGGCACCACCACTGCCAATTCGTTGCCCATGATTACACGCTCGCAGGATTGGGTTTCTCGGGATTGATGCCGTACTTCTTGATCGCCTCAGAGACCTTTTTACGCGGAATCTTGCCCTCATCGGCCAAGGTCTTGAGGGCGGCGAGGACCACGTAGTAGCGATTAACCTCGAAGAACTCGCGCAGCTTGGTGCGCGAGTCAGAGCGCCCATAGCCATCGGTGCCAAGCACCCGATAGCGGGTCGGGATGAATTCGCGGATTTGGTCGGCATAGGCTTTCAAATAATCAGTGGCAGCCACCACCGGCAGCGCGGTCTCCTGCAATAACTGTGTGACATAGGGCACGCGCGGTGTTTTTTCGGGATGCAGCAGATTCCACCGTTCGCAGTCGAGCCCGTCGCGGCGCAATTCGTTGAAGCTGGTGGCGCTCCACACGTTGGTGGTAATCCCGAAATCCGCTTTGAGGAGTTCCGCGCCTGCGATCACTTCGCGCAGAATCGCGCCCGAGCCCAGCAGATCCAGCTGCGCGCCCTTATTTTTGTGCAGGCAGTACATGCCTTTGATGATGCCCGCTTCCGCGCCTGCCGGCAGCGCCGGGTGCACGTAGTTCTCATTCATCACCGCGATGTAGTAGAAGCAGTTTTCCTGCTGCTCGATCATGCGTTTCAGACCATCGTGAATGATCACGGCGAGTTCGTAGGCGAAAGTGGGATCGTAGCTGCGACAATTCGGGATCGTCGCCGCCATCAGGTGGCTGTGCCCATCCTGATGTTGCAGGCCTTCACCGGCCAGGGTTGTGCGCCCGGCAGTGCCGCCAAGCAGGAAGCCGCGCGCCTGCATATCACCGGCCGCCCACGCGAGATCGCCGATGCGCTGGAAGCCGAACATGGAATAGAAAATATAGAAAGGGATCATCTGCAGATCGTGGCTCGAATAGGCAGTGGCCGCCGCGATCCACGAACACATGCCACCGGCTTCGTTAATCCCTTCTTCGAGGATCTGTCCTTTGACATCCTCGCGGTAATACATGAGTTCGTCAGAATCGACTGGCTCGTAGAGCTGCCCGACGGAGGAGTAAATTCCCAGCTGGCGGAACATTCCCTCCATGCCAAAGGTGCGCGCTTCATCCGGCACAATCGGCACGATGCGCGAACCCAGTGTTTTATCGCGCGTGAGGACGGACAGCAGACGCACAAAGGCCATGGTGGTTGAGATATCGCGCTCGGCGGTACCCTTCAACATGACGTCGAACATCTCGAGTCCCGGCACTTGCAGTGGTGTGCTCGCGCGTGGCCGCCGCTGGGGCAGGAAGCCACCGAGTGCCGCTGTGCGTTCGCGCAGATATTTCATCTCGGGGCTGTCTTCGGGCGGACGATAGAACGGGGCCGCGGCCAGATCGGCGTCTGAGATTGGAATATTGAAGCGATCGCGGAAATGCTTGAGTGCCGCTTCGCCGAGCTTTTTCTGCGAATGCGTGATCATCTTGCCTTCACCCGCCTCACCCATGCCATACCCTTTTACGGTCTTACATAGGATGACGGTCGGCTGCCCGGTATGCGCCGCGGCCTGGGCATACGCTGCGAAGACTTTGTGCGGATCATGGCCGCC
>JANOVQ010000376.1:0-9713 GCA_031417495.1 Pseudomonadota bacterium
GCGGAGTTCAGACTTCAGAAGAATTCACGGGTGATGCCGGGTAAAACCGTGGCGGCCGCCAACGGGGCCAAACGCGCCCGACGCATCAAGATTTACCGTTATGAACCGGATTCCAACGAGAACCCAAAGCTCGATACCTTCGAAATCGATCTCGACAAGTGTGGCCCGATGGTGCTCGATGCGATCATCTACATTAAGAACGAACTCGATGCGACCTTGGCCTTTCGGCGCTCGTGCCGCGAAGGCATCTGTGGTTCGTGCGCGATGAATATTGACGGCACCAACACGCTCGCCTGCACCAAGTCCACCGAATCCATCAAGGGCGACGTTAAAATCTATCCGCTGCCGCACATGCCGGTGCACAAGGATTTAATTCCGGACTTGCGGCATTTCTACGCCCAATACGCCTCAATCAAACCCTGGCTCCAGGCCGATTCGCCCCCGCCACCGGATCGCGAGCGTCTGCAATCCAAAGAGGATCGCGAGAAGCTCGATGGACTCTACGAATGCATTCTCTGCGCCTGTTGCTCCACAAGTTGTCCGAGCTATTGGTGGAACAGTGATCGCTATCTTGGACCCGCGGCGCTGCTGCAGGCTTACCGCTGGCTAGTGGATAGTCGCGACGAAGCGACGGGTGCGCGCCTGGATGATTTGGAGGATCCATTCCGACTGTATCGCTGCCACACGATCATGAATTGCGCGCGGACCTGCCCGAAGAATCTCAATCCAGCGGAAGCCATCGCGGAAATCAAGAAAATGATGCTCACGCGCACGCTCTAGAACGCGCCGCCTGCGACCTCCGCGCGCTGATGGATCACCACAAACTGCATTGGCGATGCCGCCGCGGCATGCGGGAACTCGACATGGTTCTTGAGCGGTTCCTCGAACTGGATTTCCCTCAGCTGGACGCCGAAATGCGCGAGGCCTTTGCGGCCCTCCTCGAAGCGAGTGACCCCGACCTTTACGATTGGCTGCTCGGCCGTGCTGCCGCCCCGACTCCGTTCGCGCGGGTGGTCGCACGTCTTCAAGAATATCGTCCCCGGCGATGACTCTGCAGAGCGCAATTCCCGTCGCCAGCCATCACTACGATGCCGCAGGAGACTACTGGTTCGGACAGAGCGCTCTGGAATTCGTCCAGGCGCGGGAGGCTGCGTGCGTGAGCCCTCGCCTGGGCCACTCAGTAATTCGCGTGAGCGACGTGGAAGCTGAGTCTTTTTTGCATAGCCAGCTCATTACCAATTTAAAAAAACTTAATCCTCAGTGCGGCAGTATGAGTGCCTGGTGCACGCCGCAGGGGCGAGTTTCCTTTTTGTTTTACCTGCTGCCGGAACCAAACGGGTACCTGCTGCTGGTGCCAGCCACCGAAGCCGCCCGTCTGGTGCAGCGCCTGAGCATGTTCGTGTTGCGCGCTAAAGTCAGTGTGGAAGATATCTCCGCGCACTATGGCGTGCTCGGTCTCAGCATACCGAGCACCAGTGCGCGACCGACCTGGAGCGCGGATCTGCAGCCGGTCAGGAATGCGATTTCGAATCTAAACACAGGCTTGCGCGCCTTGTGCATCGACGATTCCTCGCGTTACCTCGTGTGCGGTGACCTCCCTGCCCTACTCGCGTGGTGGTCACACTGCGCGCTCCCCAGTATCGGGTCTGCCGCATGGCGCCTGCTCGATATCGTGCAGGGCTTAGCGGAGATCACCGGTGATGCCGCGAATGCGTTCCTGCCTCAACAACTCAATCTAGACCTTATCGAGGGCACGCTCGCCTTCGATAAGGGGTGTTACCCAGGGCAGGAAATCGTGGCCCGGCTCAAGTATCGCGGCGAAGTGAAATCCCGCTTATTGCACGGACACGCCAGTCGCGAGCTCCCGCCCGGCGCGCGACTCCAGTTACAGGGTGCCACGCGTTCAGCTGGCCAGATCCTGAGCGCGGTGACCTTGCCCTCGGCAGAAACCCATTTCCTCGCGGTGGTCGAGCTCGGCGTGTTAAAGGCGCCGTCGCAGATTGAAGACGCGCCTCTGATTGAATTGCAGTTTGAGCGTCCGCCCTACTGGCTGACTTAGCCAAAAGCTTTATCCGCAGTCGGTCGCTGCTAGAATACGGCGCAATATCCAACGCTCGAATGGATCACTCATGGCAATCGTGCTGTCACGACGCGCACCGTTTATCCTCCTCGCCGTCTTTTGTGCGAGCCTCCTGGGAGTTGGTTTCTACCTGCAATTTCAGAGCGGGCTTGAGCCGTGTCCCTTGTGCGCTTTCCAACGGCTGGGCTTTCTGACAGTTGGACTGCTCGCACTCCTTGCTGGCGCCCACGGCGCCCGCTTGCGCGGTGCGGCGGTTTATTGTGTATTGATATTCGTCGCGGCCGCGATTGGTGCCGGCATTGCGAGTCGCCAGGTGTGGTTGCAACATTTGCCGGCGGATCAGGTGCCAGAATGCGGGCCTGGTCTCGACTTCCTGATGGAAATGTACCCGCTCACTGAAGCTATCCGCAACGTTCTGCGGGGCTCCGGGGATTGTGCGAAAGTGGACTGGACCTTGCTCGGACTGTCCATCGCCGAATGGTCGCTCATTTCTTTTATCGGCCTGTGCCTCGCTGCCGGCACGATTTTCTACCTGCGAATGACCCAACGCGCGCGCCGCGTGCGCCGTCGCTCCGCTCAGTACTAAAGAAAACCTTATGCACAATGGTGAGAAATTCGGCAGCGGCTCGGCACGTCGCTTTTGTCAGTTCGCACTGCTGCTGGTGAGTTGTACGCTATCGTGCGCGGCCATTGCGGTGGTGCCGCCCTTCTCGTACATGACCTTGAATGATCTTGATGCACTGGCGATAACGATCGAGGATGTCGAGCGCGATCTGGCCGTGTATGGGCTAAGCGCAGAGCGTCTGCACACGAGCGTAAGCGAGCGCCTGCGCGGCGCAGGTCTCAACGTGGTTGACTACGCGACCGCAGTGGCAACACCACACGCCGGCCTGCTGCGCGTACGCATCATCACCAATCACGACGCCCAGGGCTTCTACCACCTTTCAGTGAAACTCGAGTTGCGACAGAAAATTCCGCTCAACAATAGCGCACACGGCTTTGTCTCGCAGGTCGTATGGTCGGCTTCCCAGAACGGCGTGATGATGGCGAGCGAAGTTGAGAAAGTAGATGCGCTGTTAAGCGAATTGCTCGGGAATTTTGTCACTGAACTTAAGGCGCAGAAATCGCCGTCTTCGGCGCAACCCTGATTTCCGTTATCCGGAGCGCAGCGGCGTCAGTCGCGCAGACTGGAGAGCCGCGGGCGATAGAGGTTCCTTATGGATCCCGGATAACGGCTTCGCCGTTTCCGGGATGACGGGGTTAACGGACCTGCGAATCCACCGCCGCCAGCGCGCTCATATTCACCACTCGCCGTACCGATGAGGACGGCGGCAAGATATGTGCGGCGTATTTAAGCCCGGTCAAAATCGGGCCCACAGTCACGCCCTCGCCCAGCACCGTGAGTAGATGCATCGCAATATTGGCGGCATCCAAAGTCGGCATCACCAACACGTTTGCCGCTCCCTGAAGTGGCGAATCGCTCACTGCGGTTTTACGCACCGCCGCCAGCAACGCCGCATCGGCCTGCATTTCACCGTCGATTGCAAGCGCGGGGGCCAGTGCGCGCACTCTCGCGAGTGCCGCGCGCATTTTCGGTCCAGAGGATTCGTCACTGCTCCCGAAATTGGAGTGCGACAACAAAGCAACGCTCGGCGTCATGCCGAAACGCCGTGCCCGTTCCGCCGCCGCAAGCGCGATATTGGCGAGCGTCGCCACATCCGGATCGGTGTGGACATGCGTATCGCCGATAATAAAAGTGCCCTTGCGCAACACCAGCACATTAAGCGCCGCGAGCGCAGTGCGATCAGTCACTTCGAAGACATCGACTAGATGCTTCAAATGCTCCTGGTACACGCCATTCAGGCCACAGATTAGCGCATCGGCTTCGCCAAGCCTTACCAATAAGGCGGCGATCACCGTGGTGGTTGTCCGCAAGACGCGGCGCGCATCGGCGGGGGTAACCCCCTTGCGCTGCATAAGTGCGTGGTAAACGGTCCAAAAATCCCGGAAGCGGTGGTCGCTTTCCGGATTAACGATATCGAAGTCCTGCCCCGATTTAAGGCGCAGACCGAAATTCGCAATGCGCTGCTCAATGACCGCTGGGCGACCGATCAACACCGGTCGCGCCAAGCCGTCGTCAACCACCGACTGGACCGCGCGTAACACCGTGGCCTCTTCCCCTTCGGCGTAGACCAGACGTCTCTGATCCTGCTTCGCGCGCTCGAACATCGGCTTCATCAGCAGCACGGACTGGAACACAAACTTGGTCAGTTGATCTTTGTACGCGGCAAGATCGGCAATCGGCCGCGTGGCGACGCCACTTTCCATCGCGGCCTTCGCAACGGCCGGCGCCAGGGTCGTGATCAACCGTGGATCGAAGGGTTTAGGGATCAAATACTGCGGCCCGAATTTAAGCGCTTCGCCGCCATACGCCGCCAGCACCACTTCGGAGGCTTCCTGCATCGTCAATTCGGCGAGCGCCTCGACACAGGCAAGTTTCATTTGTTCCGTAATCGTCGTCGCGCCGACATCCAGTGCACCGCGAAAAATATAGGGGAAGCACAGCACGTTGTTCACCTGGTTCGGATAATCCGAACGCCCAGTGGCCACAATCGCGTCAGCGCGCGCGGCGTAAACCTCTTCCGGCATAATCTCCGGCGTTGGATTGGCCAACGCGAGGATGATCGGCTGCGTGCCCATCGTGGCCACCATCGCGCCGGTCAATACTTTGGGACCGGACACCCCCAGAAAGATATCGGCCCCGCGCACGGCATCCGCCAAGGTGCGCTCCTCGGTATGCCGGGCGTACTGCAATTTATGTTCGTCCATGTGCTCGCCGCGCCCGTGGTAGATCACACCGGACTTGTCCACCACAGTCATATTCGAGCGCGGTAATCCGAGCGATTCCAAAAGCCGCAGGCAGGCAGTGGCGGCAGCGCCGGCGCCTGAACACACCAGTTTCACGCTGTCGAGTTGTTTCCCAACCAGACGCAGCGCATTACGGATCGCAGCTGCGGCAATAATGGCAGTGCCGTGCTGATCATCATGAAAAACCGGGATGCCGATCCGGTCACGCAGTTGCTGCTCAATATAAAAACATTCGGGCGCCTTGATATCTTCGAGATTGATGCCGCCGAAAGTTGGCGCGAGGCTCGCGATGATGTCGACCAACTTGTCCGGATCCCGTTCATTGATTTCCAGATCGAACACATCGATGCCGGCGAATTTCTTGAACAGGACCGCCTTGCCTTCCATCACCGGCTTGGCCGCCAAAGGGCCAATATTGCCCAGGCCAAGTACCGCCGTGCCGTTGGTCACCACTGCCACCAAATTTGCGCGGTTGGTGTAGCGCGCGGCGGCGCCGGGATCGTCTGCGATCACCATGCAGGGCACCGCCACCCCAGGCGAATACGCGAGGGCTAAATCGCTTTGGTTGGCAAGGGGTTTAGTCGGCGTGATTTCTGTTTTGCCAGCGCGCGGGAACTCGTGATAATCGAGCGCGGCCTTATCGAATTGATCGTCCATTGCCAGTACTTCCTTCTAACTTAACGCGACTTATTGAAAGGGCATTCCGGGTGGCATCCGCCCCTTGAGACCGCGCATGAGGCTCTGCATGCCGCCTTTCCTCGACACTTTCTTCATCATGCGTTGCATCTGATCAAACTGTTTGAGAAGGCGATTCACATCTTGCACCTGGGTGCCGGAACCATCCGCCACGCGCTTTTTGCGCGAGGCTTTGAGGACCGCGGGAAACTGCCGCTCCTGGCGCGTCATCGAGTCGATAATGGCGGCGAGGCGCACCAACTCCCCATCGTTCACCCGGTTTTTCACGTGCTCAGGCAATTCAGCCGTGCCCGGCAACTTGCCCATCAAGGCCGACAACCCGCCCATGTTGCGCATCTGTTCCAACTGGTCCCGGAAATCCTGCAGATCAAAACCCTTGCCCTTGCTGAGCTTGGCGGCCACTTTTGCCGCTTGGTCGCGATCAACTTTCTGCTCGACTTCTTCGATTAACGACAGGACATCGCCCATGCCGAGAATACGTGAGGCAACGCGATCAGGATGAAAGGGCTCGAGCGCGTGAATCTTCTCACCAACGCCCATGAATTTAATTGGCTTGCCGGTGATCTGGCGCACTGAAAGCGCGGCCCCCCCGCGCGCATCGCCATCGGTCTTGGTGAGGATGACACCGGTCAGCGGCAAGGCGTTGTTGAAAGCCTGCGCGGTGCGCACGGCATCCTGGCCCATCATCGAATCGACCACGAACAAGGTCTCCAGCGGCATCAGCGTCGTATGCAGCTGACGAATCTCCTGCATCATTTCTTCATCGATATGCAGACGGCCAGCGGTGTCTACGATCAGCACATCTTTGAACTGCCGCTTGGCAAGCGCCAGCGCCGCCTGCGCGATCGCGACGACTGAGGCACCGGCCTCACTTGGATAACAATCAACACCGATCTCCGTCGCCAGAATCCGCAGTTGTTCGATAGCTGCGGGCCGATAGATATCGCAGCTGACCAGCGCCACCGATTTCTTATCCTGCTCCTGCAGGCGTTTGGCAAGTTTGGCAGCGCTGGTGGTCTTGCCCGAGCCTTGTAACCCGGCCAACAGGATGACAATCGGCGGTTCGGCGGCGTAATTAATCCCGACTCCCGCGTCACCCATCATCGACGTGAGTTCGTCGCGCACCACGCGGATCAAGGCTTGACCAGGGGTTAAAGTCCCAATCACTTCCTGCCCCAGCGCGCGGACCCGGACTTGCTCGATAAACGTTTTGACTACCGGTAAGGCGACATCGGCTTCCAACAGCGCCAGGCGCAGTTCGCGCAAAGTCGCATCAATATTTTCTTCGCTGAGACGGCCCTGCCCGCGCAGCTTCTTGACGACATTGCTTAAGCGTTCGCTGAGGTTCTGAAACATGCATATTCCCGCTAAAAATGATCGAGCCGAATTATTTGAGTAAGCGCCTACCAGGCCTGCATCACTTCCTCGCGTGGGAATTGTAAGCCCACGGTCGCCCACACTTCGGTGACTCGCTTTACCACCGGCTCTGCCTTGCGCATCCACTCCGGATGCCGGTTGCGATTTTCGGCGAAGACCTCGAAAGGTTCGGGCTGCGGATTGCGCTGACCAAAGCGGTAATAAAAGGCTTTGACCAATTCTTCCATGCGCTCCTTGCCGTAAGCGACGATCAGGATATCGCGATTGGCACTCAAGCCAGTAGTCGCCACATAGTAATGATATTGTTCCCAGTATCGAAGGTAGGCGTCGAAGTAATCCATCCGCAGCACGTCCTCCGAGGCGCAGCCGGTATAAACCAGATCGCGCCGTATCCACTCCTCGATGTTGCCGCGCACGCGGAAAGTTCCCGCGGACGGGAGCCCGCCTGATTTCTCATAGGTGGAAATGCAGGAGGTGACTGGGTGCCGCACGGTTAAGATATTCTCGACCGCCTGGCCTAACACGCGATGGAAAAAGCCGCCGGCATAGCTGCCCTTGGTGAGCTTTTTAGGAACCACGATTTTCCCGCCGTGCGGCCGATTTTTGTCAAAGTACAACTCGACCATAGTGAGAAATTCCGCCATCGTTTGCAGGCAGGTGACCCAACTATTGAGGCCCTGCTCGAAACGGAATGGTCCAGCCTCAGGAAAACCATCATGAGCGATCACATTCGGCACCTTGTCGGGATGGAAACCCAGCGCACGGTAGATCTCTTTGGTGACGTACGAGCCTCCGTTGCGCGGCACGCCGATGACGTTGACGAAGTGAAACTTGAGTTGGATGTCTTTAATGAGCGCGACATTGCCCGTCAATAAGCCGACCAGAATCTCATAGGCACGGGCGATCGCCCGTTGGCCGACGGGATCGGCCAGCACCTGTGCTGCATGCTCGGCGGCACTCTTTTGCAAGCGTCGCTGTTCGTTATTCATCGCTTCCGACAGCTGATCGCCCCACATCGCGCCAGTGAAGGGGAGTTTCGCCACCACATGGTGCAGGAAATCGATGAATACCGGGGACACCGGCAGTTCGCGATCACTCAACTTGATTTCAACGCCCATCGAAACTCTCTGAATTGCGCGCTTTTGAAGCCTGCATCTTAATCGTAACCAGGCTGCGTCGCACGGAATCGGGGCGGCTTAGCGTTACGTGCAGGTCATCTCGTGGCGCCTTTCCTATACAATGCCCGCGAGCCCAAAGTCTTTGTGCCGTATGCATCCAGGAATTGTCGGTACGCTCGCACTGATCGGCTATTTTGCCGCCGCTGTCAGCTTCGCGAGCGCGCGCCGGACCGTCGGCATGGCCGCAACCCTCGGCGCCCTGCTCGGACACGCGATAATCCTGTGGCCACTCATCGTGACCTCACACGGGATCAATTTTGGCCTTACGAATGCAGCCTCGGTGGTCGGCTGGTGTATTGCCTTGCTGGTACTTGTACTTAATCTGCGACGCCCGCTGGCGAGCCTCGCGGCGGTGATTCTCCCGCTGTCAGGCCTCGCTCTGGGGCTTGATCTCTGGCTACCCTCGCCGCTCGTTACCGAACATCGTCTACCCTTTGGCATGGTTCTGCATATCGCGCTGGCGGTCATCGCCTACAGCCTGTTCGCTATCGCCGCGGCCCAGGCGCTCTTGCTCATGTTCGCGACCCGCCAACTGCGCCATCACCATCCGGTCATGACCTTTCTGCCACCGCTGCCCACCATGGAAGCGGTCATGTTTCAACTGACCGCCTTTGCCTTCGGCCTGCTCAGTGCAAGCTTGCTGCTCGGCAGTTTGTATGTGGAGAACATTCGCGCCCAACACCTCGCCCACAAGATTGTGTTTTCTGCGTTGGCCTGGGGCGTGTTCGCGACCTTGGTCTTCGGGCGTTGGCGCTGGAACTGGCGCGGGCGTCATGGGGTGCGCTACGTGCTTAGTGGTTTCGCGTTGCTCGCGCTGGCCTTCTTTGGGACCAAAGTGGTGCTGGAACTTATCCTGCACCGGACTTAGCGCGATGGAAACCTCCGAGTTGGTGTGGCTGGCGCTGGGGATGGTCGGTTTGATCGCGTGCAGCGCGTTCTTTTCGGCGGCGGAAACCTCCATGATGGCGCTCAACCGCTATCGCTTGCGGCATCTCGCGGACCAGCACAATGCCGGCGCCAAGCGCGCGATGAAGCTGCTCGAGAAACCCGATGGGCTGATCGGTTTTGTCTTGCTCGGGAATAATTTTCTGAACGTGCTGGTCACCCAGATTGCCACCTTGGTGACCTTGCAGGTTTTTGGCCAGGGCGGCTTATGGCTCGCGTCATTTATTTTAACGGCGTTGATCCTGATTTTCGCTGAAGTCCTGCCGAAGACCATCGCCGCGTTACATCCGGAACGGCTGGCCTTTCCGGCGACCTTGGTGTTGATCCCACTCATGATCGTTTTCCGCCCGCTAGTGGCGTTGATTAACCTGATCACCCGCGTCCTGCTCAAGCCTTTTAATATCGACTCAAACCGCTCCCAGTTGGATCCCATTGATCGCGAAGAACTGCGCACAGTGGTCAAAGAGGCGGGTGCGTTGATTCCCCAAAAGCATCGCGACATGTTGTTCGGCATTCTCGATTTAGAGAAGGTCACGGTTCAGGACATCATGGTGCCACGCGCGGAACTG
>JANOVQ010000377.1:0-9589 GCA_031417495.1 Pseudomonadota bacterium
CGATGTCGCCGCGACCATCGATGTGGTGCAGGGCTATGTGGGGGGGCGTGCCGAGCTCGCCACTTTCGAGCAGCACTGGACGCATACCGTAAAAGCTGCCTGGACTAAATTAGGCAATGTCACGAATGATCCTACCGACGCCGGTACGCGCCGCACCGAGGGACGGAAATATACGTTGGGCTACCAGTCGAACTGGCGCTTCGATACGCCGCGAGCGCTGGCATTGACACATAGCTTTACCTTGGCCGCCGATTACGAACTGGAAGAGTTCACGCAGCGTGGACCGGTAGTGTTCGGCGCTGATCCGAACCAGAATCGCCAGCGCCACACGGTCGGTTATATCGGTGAGTATCGGGCGACCCTGGCGAAATTTACCTCGCTCGGCGTCAGCGGGCGGTGGGACGATAACAGCGACTTCGCGGACATCGGCACCTTTCGGGTGTCTTTCGCGCAGGAGCTGCCCGTCAGCGGCAGCGTGCTTTCGGTTGCCTATGGTACCGGACAGAAGGCGCCGACTTTCTCGGAACGCTATGGCTTTTTCAGCAACGGTGGCTTGCCCTTCCTTGGCAATGGCAATCTGCAGCCAGAGCAATCGCATGGCTACGAAGTTGGGATCAGACAAGCGTTGTGGGCCGAACGCGTGAGCCTGGGTGCCACGTATTTCAACGAACAGTTAACCGACGAAATCGATGGCTTCGTGTTTGATGCCGCGAGTGGCAGCTTCACCGCCGCCAATCGGGCTGGCACCAGTAAGCGTGATGGCGTGGAATTATCGGCAAGCGTTGCACTGACCGATCGTCTCGCGCTCAATGGAACCTATACGTATCTGGATGCCACCGAGCTCAATAATGGGGTGCGCGTGGACGAAGTTCGGCGGCCCCACCAGCAAGGCGCACTTAGTGCGAATTGGCGCGGCGTGGATGATCGACTCACGCTTGATACGCATCTCACGCACAACGGCAAGCGCGACGACCTCACCTTTTTACCGCCGACTTTCGCCGGTCGCACTGAGTTATCGGCCTATACTTTAGCGGGGATTTCTGCGGCTTATCAGTTGACCAAGGCCGTGGCGTTAACCGCCCGTATTGAAAATCTATTTGATGACAATTACCAAGACGTATTCGATTTTCAGACTGAAGGCGTGAGCGGCTTCCTCGGTCTCAAGTTTGCATTCGAGCCTTAGCGCACGGCGCCACCCAAACATCCGCCGGTTAATCCTGAGAGAGAGAGACTCGTCATGTCGGCGAGTCCGTGCGAATTACATTTCGATATGTTCGACGCCGTCGACGCCGTCCAAGCGGTCAAGCAGCGCGCGGTAGCGCGGATCCTGCACGTCCATCGCAATGGTATCGGAGAGATCGCTCAGATTGGCTTTGTCCAGCGGACGTTTCGGATCGAGCTTGGCGAAATGTAATTCGCCGAGTTGCTTCAGGAAGAGATCCATCGCTAGGCGATCAACTTGGCCCTGGCTTGCCCCGCGCCTGAGATCGGCGATCAGGGTCGGCACAGTCTTCGCGAGATTTGAACGCTGTTCGAGAGAGGTCACGGGTAGCACGCTCAAGAGCAGGCGGCGCGTGGTGTCCACCGCGGCGAGCCATTCCTGGCTAAGCGCACCCTGCTGGTGATGAATCACGACGAGATGGCGCCGCCATTGACTGAGTAGAAACTCGACCAGGAAGTGCGGTGGCAGCGGCCCATCCGCATCCGCAATTGCTTTGCGAATGGCAGCACCGGAGGCTTTGATATCCGTCAGCAGGGAAATTTGTTGGGTAGTGTCTATCACAGCAGGAATTCTATTCGATCACGAGGCTCGCGACCTCGTATTTCACCACCAACGTGCGATCAATGCCACCCACAGCCTCCTGCGCTGTCGTTGCGCGGAGCGCAGCGTTCCTTCATCTCGGTTACCCGCCGCCCTCGATCTGCAACACCACCTCCAGCGGCTCGGCCGTCCCCCAGCGAAGTTCCAGGCGCACGGCCTGCATGATTTGCTCAAAGCCGGCTTCGGACTGGGAGACGGTATGGAAGGGCTGCGCATGGATCGCGACGGGCTGCGAGATCGTAAGTTTGAGTCGTCCACCCAGCTCGCTGTCTTCGAGCCAGAGCGAATTGGCGGCGGCCAGGGTCAACGTCTGCCCAAATCCGCAGGGGATCGTATCGTCGGCCAGGCGATAGCGCCCGCCAAATCCATCGCAACTGGGCAGCGCGAGATGGAGTGCGGTGCACAGCGCGCGCGGTGCACCCAGCAGCGCGAAGCGGATGCTGAGCGCGTCTCCGTCGATCCGATAAGTTTTGGTGAGTTGCGCGGATGGCCCGGCGAGATCAGCGCATAAGGTGAGGGAGCTGGATGTGCGCTGCATTAGCCTATACGGCATGACGGGCGAGGCGGCCCCGTCGTTGCTCAACCAACTCTCCGTGAACAGCAGCCGGCCGTGAAGGTCCGGCGTTAAATTCGCGACTTCGATGGGATGTTTAAAAGCGACGCGAGCATGGGCGGAGGCAATGCCGAATTCAGGTTGCTCGCTGGCGAGCGTGTCGCTCTGCCTCAGCGCCGCGTGATAATGCTCGGCATATCGGCGCAAGGTGTCGCCGAAATTATGCCGCAGGCGCAGGCTCGACCATTCGTGTAAGCCGCCGGTGCCGTCATCGCGCAACACGGCCACTTGCTGCGTATTACGCAGGAAGTATTCGAGCTGGCCGTCGCAGTCGAAATCGGCTGGCGGTTCCTCTGTGGGTGCGCCCAACGCTTGCTCGAGTTCGAGCAAGTGCTGCCAGACGGCGCGTCGAAGATGCGGGAGATACAAGCCACCAAACAGGCCATGCCAATAAGCATCGTTGGCCTGCGCATGGTGCAGCAGCGCCAGCAGATCAGTGCGTGCGGCACACGTGGGATGTGTCGCGAGACGTGACGACAATTCCAGCATGCGCTTATGCATCCAGTTCGATTCGCCATAGCGTGAGAGAAAATTCCGCCAGATACCGCCGCGCAGGAACGGGCGTTCCGCATCCAGTCGATTAGCGTCACTCGCCCGTTTAACCAGGCTCGCATACTGCTGCGCGGCGGTTGCGGGCAAGGTCCATTCGTTCATCTCGCTGTACGAAGCGGTGGGGAGATAGACCAGGCCGCGGCCGCGATGTTCGGCTTGAAACTCGGCGTACGTCGCGGTGGTGATCGACGGGGAGGCGAGGACTCTTTCAATGAATTCGACCAGCCAGCCGCGCGTGTAAACCCAGTCGAAAGTCTCTGGCCAGATGCCGAATTTCTCGATGTCATCGAAATAGATCGCTGCGTCGTCGCCGCGCGCGGCCAAACCTTCGAGGTACGCGACTGCGTCTGCTGCCGGCGCGAACGGCAGTCGATAGCGCAGACCTTCCGCAATGGGAAACAGATCCAGGCGAGCACCTTCTTCTTCCGTGGTGTAGAAGCTGTCGAGCGCGGCGGCCGGCACTCCGGTACACAAAAAGTGATAATCATCCACCGTCACATAGCGTAGACCGCTCGCGTTCAAGGCGGGCACTATCGACGATTCCCACACGCGCTCGGTTAACCACGCGCCGACCGGCGCTGCGCCGTAGCGTTGCAGAAGATGATCATTCATCGTTTGCAATTGTGTGCAGCGATCGCGCTGCGGTATCGCGGCCAACACCGGCTCTGCAATGCCGCCCCCCACCAGTTCGACTTGCCCACGCTGAACCATGTCCCGCAGCAACGCCATGTCCTGCGGGTAATCCCGCTCGAGTTCCCGTAGCAGCCAACCGGAGAAGTGCACCGCGAAACGGAAACCCGGATAACGCGCCAACGTGGTGAGAAATGGGCGATAGCATTTTTCATGGGCCTCCGCGATCACGGCGGGGAAATTTCCCACTGGCTGATGCGCGTGAACGCCGAGCAACAGACGCACAGGTTTCACTCGGTCACGCTCGTGCGTCGCATGGTGCCAGCCTCCTGGGCCAGTGTGTTGCCGAGACTAAGGGGCACTTCCAGCGCCGCGGGCGGCGTCAGTCCGAGGCAGGTGTAGAGCGCTGCCAGGTTAACGCGGAATAAATGTTCAAAGCTCGCCACACTTACCGCCGGGTTGTAGTCGCCCAGCCACCAGAACCAATCAGAACCTTCGCAGGCACACAGGAGCTCGTCGGCCCGGGCTAAAGTTGCAACGGGCAGTGAAGGTGCCGCGAGATCGTAAGCGGCTTTCGCTGCACACAGCAGATCCCAGGCGCGGTTCTTGTCCGGATCGCCGATCCACGTGCTGAAAGTGCCGTAGACCCAACTCCCCGCACAGACCTTGGGTAGCGGCCAGCGACGCGCTGCCTGTGTCGTTGAACTCAACACCTCGGCGAAGGTTGTCGTACGCAGGCGGGGATGGGCCGCGATTAGCGAGTACAGCGCTTCAAAGAAATAGAACGCGTTGTAAGGATAATATTCCCAGGCATTTTCGCCATCGAGCGCGATACACACCAGTGGGGTTTCGCCCGCCGGGGTGGCGGCAAGAATGGTCTCCAGTTCACTCACAAAATGACGGGCAGCGTCGTTGGCATCCCACTTCGAATACTCGAAGCCAATCAGATCCGACAGTCGGTCATCACGAAAGAAAACTGTTGTCCCACTCGTGTCGCGCCACGCGCGGTACAGGTGTTGTTGGCGAATATAGGGTTGCCCGGCGTGCTGGAGAGAGTTCGCGAGGACGGCCTCGCCGCTGGCGGCCCACGCAAATTCCTGTTGCCCGAGAAGGTCGAGGAAGGCGCTCGAGATGGCGCCTTCGGCGGGCCACACGCCTAGCGGTGCCGCGCCGAAACGTGCGTGGTGCGTGTGCCTGGCCTGCACGCAATGCTGCGCCAAGCGCGCCGCGCCATCTGGATAAGCGGCGGCTTGCGGCAGGGCCAGATCAGGGAGTGCGTCACGGGCCGCCGCGAAATCGAGCAGCAATGGGCCGAGCGGATGCGCGTAGGGCGTGGTCGAGAGCTCTATTTGCTGGCGCATCGCGAGGTGGCGGTAGCGCCCAGCGAGGGCGCCCAGTTCAGTGCCGATCATCTGCAAGACCTGGTGCCGATCGGAAGAGGTATACGCGGCACCTTGCTCGATCAGGGCGACTAACCAGGGATGTTTGCGCCGGACACTTTCACCCGTCCACACCAGGTGATACCAGGTGACTAAATCGGCGAAGTAGGACGGGTCGAGATAGCTGATTGACGTTTGCGAAGACGTGATCTGCGCATAGAGATCGCGCAGGCGGCGATAGGGTGCGAAGGGTTCGAGCATATGGTGGTGGTTCGAACGAAAGCACGCCATCAGCGCAAATTCACGCTCGGCCACGGAAAGGGCCTCGAAGTTCGGGCGCGCCAACAGCACTAACAAGGGATCGCGCAGGTTGCCGCTGGCAATCTGTTGCGAGTAGTCGTCGAGCTGAGCGAGCAGAATCGGCACGAAGTTCACAACTGCGCGCAACGTGGGATGTCGCTCGAAGTGATCCGCCATGTCGGTATAGTCTTTCACGCCATGCAGATAGGTCCACGGCAGGACGTATTGATCCGTCGCCCGCTCGCGATAATCGGGCTGATGCATGTGCCACAGCAGCACGAGTTCCAGTGCAACAGGTTCGCTCATGCGATCAGTCTCGCGTCGTTGTGCATAGTTTGTATAGGGACTCGCGATTGGCGAGAACGTCTCACTGAAATTGCGTGGGCAGGTTAGCGGCGTAGCGGGCAGCACCCAGTAGCGGGAGATCTTCACGCAGCACCACCTGCACCGGCATCGCGCGCACGATGGCGGCATGCTCCGCTTTGTCGTTGAAGGCCTGCAGGAAGCCGTCGCCGTGCAGCTCTGGCAGCAACTTAGGCGCGATGCCGCCGGCCAGATAGACCCCACCACGCGCGAGGAAAGTCAGCGCCAGATCACCCGCCGCGGCGCCGAGGATCCGGACAAAAAGCGCGAGCGCCTGCTTGGCTTCCGCATCCGTAGTTTCGCGGGCGCGACGAACCACTTCCAGCGGCGTGAGGTCCGGCGGCAGGGGATGTCCGCTGCGAATCAGGCAGTAACGATAAATGGCGAGCAGGCCGGGACCCGAACACAGTCGCTCCAGCGTCACCCGCCGATGTTCGCCGCCCAGAAAACGCCATAAGTCCATCTGTTGACTATCGACTGGTGCGAAGCCGATGTGCCCCCCTTCGCTGACGAGCACGCTGTCGGCGTGGCAGGCGGCGACCCCGAAACCAGTCCCCGGCCCGAGACACAGTCGTACTCCCGGTGCGCTCGGTATCCCCGCTTGCAAAGTTAAGAGGTCGGCGGAATTCAGTCTTGCAAGCCCGTGGGCTGCGGCCGCGAAATCGTTCACGAGAGTGACTACGACGCCATCCAGCAACGCACTGAGTTGCGCGCAATCGATCTGCCATTGGCTGCGATTAGTGAGCCGCACCACGCTGCCCGTCACGGGGCCGGCGAGCGCGAAGCAGGCGCCATCAAGCGTCGCCCGCTGGGCCGCCGGAAGCCCGGTAAGATAGCTTTCGACCAGCGCGAGAAAGGTGGGCGCGGCGTCATTGTCGACCCGGATCACGCTGTGCAGTCCGCCCGCGTCCGCCATGCCCAGCAACGTTTTCGTGCCGCCCACATCGGCTACCAATTGCACTCAGGACTCCCTTGCTGCTCTGCCAGGCGCACCGTTCACACGCTAGTATATGAACTCACCATCGCACGGCGATGCAAGCGGTTAATTTATGCACGTGCTGATCGTCGGTGCCGGTTTGCTGGGTCTCACCACCGCGTACTTCTTGCGCCAGGCGGGTGTCGCGGTCACGGTGCTTGATCGCCAGGCGGGTGTCGGCCGTGAAACGAGCTTTGCCAATGGCGCCATGTTGCACGCCAGCCAGGCCAATCCCTGGAATGCGCCAGGGGTGTTGGGAGCGGCCTTGCGGATGATGGGGCGCGAGGATTCGGCCTTGTTGGTGCGCCCGCGCGCGCTCCCAGGGTTGTGGCGCTGGGGCTGCGCGTTCGTGAAGCACTCGCAACCCGCGCGTTATCTACGGAACTTTGAAAAGAACGCCCATCTTGCGCGCTACTCTTTGGTGCAGATGGCGCAGCTGCGGGCGGCGCTGCCCGCGAGCTACGATCAGCAACAATGCGGCACCCTTAAATTATTTCGGAGTGTGGCCGAGGTCACGACAGCGGCGCAGCTGTGCACGCAGTTGACTGCCTGGGGCATCCGGCACGAGGTCATCGATGCCGCCGGCGCCGTCCACCTCGAACCCGCGCTCACGCCGATTCGAACCCAACTCGCCGGCGGGCTCTATTTTCCCGACGATGAAAGCGGCGATGCTTTTAAGTTTTGCGAGTGCCTCGCGCAGCACCTGCAGGGTAACGGGGTTGAGTTTCTGTTCGAGACGAGGGTTACGCATCTCCGGGCGGGGAGTTCGCACAAGCCCCACGCGCACACCAGTCGCGGCGAATTGAGCGCCGATGCCATCGTGCTCGCGGCCGGCAGCTACACCCCGTTACTCGCGCGCACGGTGGGACTTGAGGTGCCGGTCGCCCCGGTGAAGGGGTACTCGATCACCTTGGCGCGCAACGCCTGGAAAACAGGTCCACAGCTGCCTGTGATCGACGATCACCTGCACGCGGCCGTGTGTCCGTTGGGCGAGCGCCTGAGAGTGGCCGGGACAGCCGAATTTGCGGGCTACGATCTGAGACTTACGCCAAGCCGGATCGCCAATCTGTTCGATCTTGTCCTCAAACTCTATCCAAATTTTGCGCCCTTCCTAAACCGCGCCACCGCCACGCAATGGACCGGGCTGCGACCCATGAGCAGCGATGGTGTGGGCATTATGGGCCGCACGACGGTACCGGGCATATTCTTAAACACCGGCCATGGGCAGCTTGGTTGGACCATGGCCGCAGGCGCCGGCCGGATGGTGGCGGATGACATCACGAGTCAACCCTCCGAACTGGCAGCGGCCGCCTACCGACTGAGTCGGTTCATGCGCGGGGTTACCTCGTGAGCGAGTGGGTCTGCTGGCGCTGCGGCGCGTCGATCGCAGAGGAACCCTTACCGCTGGCGCGCGCTGCGCACTGCACGGCCTGCCGCGCTGATCTGCATGTGTGTAAGCTGTGTGAGTTCTACGCCACGGGGATTGCGAACGATTGCCGCGAACCCATTGCCGAGCGGGTGGTGAACAAGGAGCGCGCGAACTTCTGCGGGTATTTCAAAGTGCGCGCTGGCGCCTATCGAGTCGCGCCGGAAGCCGCCACGGCGCGCAATGCCTTGGACGCGTTGTTCGGCGGTGATGCCGCGGTCGCGCCGAATAGTGCGGATGGTACGCAGGCCGCGTTAGACGATCTTTTCAAGAAAACTTAAACGAATGCGAACTGGAGGTGTGTAATGGAAAGTCACTCAATTGTTTCCCGTGAAGCGTGGCTCTCCGCACGCCGTGAATTGTTGCGCAAAGAGAAAGCGCTAACGCGACAACGCGACGAAGTCAGCCAGCAGCGTCGGGAGCTGCCGTGGGTGCGCATCGACAAGCCTTATCTTTTCGATACCACGCGCGGCACTGAAACGCTGGCCGATCTATTTGCCGGACGCAGTCAGCTCCTCATTTATCACTTCATGTTTCCAGAACGCTGGGCAGAGGGCTGCAAAAGTTGTGCGTTCTGGCTGGATAACTTCAACGGAATAGGGGCGCATCTCGCGCAACGGGATGTGACTTTGCTGGCGGTTTCGCGCTCGCCTTTGGCCAAGTTGCAGGCGTTCAAACAACGCATGGGTTGGGATCTTGAATGGGTCTCGTCGCTCGGCAGCGAGTTTAATTTTGACTTCGACGTTTCGTTCACGCCAGAAGAACTGGCCACTGGTGAGGTGACTTACAACTACCAGCGGCGACCTTTTCCAGTTGAAGAGGCGCCGGGGGTGAGCGTATTCCAGCGCAACGCCGCCGGCGAAATCTTTCACACCTATTCCTGCTATTCGCGCGGACTGGATATGCTGAACGGCGCCTACCACTTGCTGGATCTGGTGCCCAAGGGACGCGATGAAGGGACCTTGCCGTACACTATGGATTGGCTGCGATTGCACGATAGTTATGCTGACTGAGCCGCGACTTGCACGCCGCAAATGTGGGAGACTAGGGGCGGAATAATTTGCGAGGCATCCACCATGAAGAAACATCAGACCCAACTCCTTGCCGACGGTTTTTTATTCCTGGAGGGCCCGCGCTGGCACCGTGGCAAACTATGGTTTTCAGATATGTGGGGCCACAAGGTCTACACGCTGACGGCGGGTGGTGAACGCCAGGTCGTGTGCGAAGTGCCGCAGCGACCGTCGGGCATCGGTTTTCTGCCGGATGGCACGCCGCTGATTGTTTCGATGTCTGATCGCAAGCTCATGAAACTTAAACAGGGCGTGCTCAGTGTTCACGCGGATTTAAGCAAGTTCGCCGGCGGTGATGTGAACGATACCGTGACCGACGCGCAGGGCCGTACCTATGTGGGTAATTTCGGGTATGACCTTTTTAGCGGCGCGGAGCCAGCGCCCGCAGACCTGGTCCTGGTCGAAGTTGACGGCGCGACGCGGGTGGTGGCGAGTGACCTCAGTTTCCCCAACGGGGC
>JANOVQ010000378.1:0-2945 GCA_031417495.1 Pseudomonadota bacterium
CCGTTCGGAAGCGCGGAGTAAATCCACCAGCCGAACAGGTAGAACGTGATGCCGACGGTCGGGATCACCATCGTGTTCTTCATCAAGGTATGCATGTGGTTCTTGCGTCGCGAGGCACCCACCTCGTACATGCAGAATCCCACATGAATAAGGAACATGAATACGACCGTCACCCAGTAGTAGAACTCGGTGAAAATGACGGTCAACGCCGAGATATCTTTCTCCATTGTGTTCTCCCCCCTTTGTGATTACCGAAGATCCGCAGCCACCCCTCTTTCGCGCCACGCAGCACGCCCTCCCGATCGGGCTCGGCGAATTGCGTAGCGCGTCAAACTCCCGCGCAAGAGACCTGCCCTCGGAATTTCCGCGCCTTCGCCCCGGCGTGCATGCGGGTGATGAAGTCGGCGGTGGCCGGATAACGCTGATTGGTCTGCGCGCTGGTCGGTTTACTTGCCATTGCCCTCCCAGACAGATTACGCAAGAACTCCGTTCACTGGTATTTTCGAGACGCCGGGCAAGTCGTGTGATTCCTGCTTCGGGTCATATTTCCGTCGGCTCGAAAATCGACGTGGCGTTGTGCCGCGTGGTGGAAGTTATAGCATGAGAATCTGGCTTTCACATACGCAATTCTGCGCGGCGACGGCTTTTAATCTCTAGCAACTTTCTTTACTCTCATTAAACTCATGAACATCGTCCCCAGACAGTGGCAGTCAACCTCGAGCGCTACGGTAGCCGATGCCCTGGCGCGCGAACGCATCGAAATTGTGCACGCGGGACTGTTCGATACCGAAGGCGTGTTTCGCGAGAAGCGCCTGCCCGTGGCCCAGGCCCGGCACTACCTCGACGCCGGCTGGTCGTTCATCGATGCGTTGCCGTACTGGGGACCCAACGATACGACCCGCGCGGACCGGGCATACCACAGCGAAGCGTGCCGCCTCGACCCGGCGAGCCTGCGTCCGTATCCGTTCGAGCCGCATGCGGCGCTGCTGGTCGCGGACTACGCGGGCGAGAGTGCCGCACTCTCCCCGCGTGCGTTACTCGCGACCCAGATTGCACGCGCGCGCGCTCTCGGCTTCGAACCGCTCGGCGCCGCGGAGTTCGAATTGATTCTGCTCGACGAAACACCGGCCTCGCTCGCCGCCAAGCATTTTGAGCAGCTGCAGACCCACGCCCAGGAGAACCGTTGCTGGTCCGGGCTGTACCCGGCCGCGGGCGCGGAATTTCTGCGCGATTACGATCTGTGCCTGCGCGCCGGCGACATTCCCCTGCACCATATTTGTTCCGAACTCGGACCAGGCTGTCTCGAGGTCGCGCTGCCGGTGCGCCCGCTGGCGACGGCAGCCGATGACGCCGCGTTGTGCAAACTGTTCACCAAGGCGTTCTGCATCCAGCGCGGCTTGATGGCTTCATTCATGGCCCAGCTTTCGGACGAACATCCCGGCCTCGGCGGTCATCCGATCATTTCTCTGCGCGCGATCGAGACTGGTGCGGCGGCGTTCTTCGATCCCGACGATCCGCGTGAGCTGTCGGCGATCTCCCGCCATTTCATAGCGGGGGTGCTGGCGTCCCTGCCCGAGCTGATGCCGATGTTCGCGAGCACGGTGAACGCCTATCGACGGTATGTCCCGGGAAACTGGGCCCCGCGCACCGCCACCTGGGGGGTCGGCAATTACACCTGCGGACTGCGCATCGTCACCGGCACGGCGGATGATTGCCGGATTGAGTTCCGACTGCCCGGCGCGGATACCAACCCGCACCTCGCCTTCGCGATGCTGCTGGGCGCCGGCCTCGACGGCATCGAACAACGCCTGCAGCCGCCGCCGGAAACCACCGAAATCGGCCGTGAATTCGTACACCCGGCGATCGGCCCGCTGCCGCGAACGCTCCTCGAGGCGGCTGAGCGCATGCAGCACAGTGCGCGGGCCATCGCGCTGTTCGGGTCGCGCTTCGTGGCGCATTTCAGCCGCAGCTGCATTCAGGAAGATATCGCGATGCGCCGCCACGTTGCGGCGTTCGAGCGACAGCGCTATTTGCATCACGCGTGAACGCGGAATTCGAATCGGCACGCTAACTGGAGGGCTATGGCTATGACGGCGCTGGAAACTTATGTCAACGACAAGGCGCGTGCCGACGGGGTGAAGAAGGTCCGCGCGATGATCAAGACGCTCGGCATCGAGTACATCTACTACCAGTTCGTTTCGGTCACCGGGCGCATCGTCGGCAAAGGCGCGCCCGCGGATCATTGGGAGCGGCTTGCGACCAAGGGCTTCCAGCTCGTTTACGGTTCAACCGCGAATTTGTTCATCAGCCGTAAGGGACGCTATCTCGGCTATGGCCCGGAAGCGAGCGAGCTCGTCGGGATCGCGGATCCGGAAACCTTCGTGCAGCTGCCGTGGGAACCGCGAGTCGCCCGCGTGTTCTGCACCTTGTTCCGCAATCGCGAAGAAGAGCTGGACGCGGGCGGTTACCTGAGCTCCGACTGTCGCGGCAATCTCAAGCGAGCGCACGCCGCGTTTGCCAAGAAGCATGGCCTGCGCCTGCGGCTCGGGACCGAACCGGAAATGATGTGGCTGAAGAAAGGCGCCGACGGCAAACCTGACGGTGGCGTCACCAAGCCCTACTGCTACCACATCGACCAGTTCGAAGAACTGCGGCCGATCACCCTCAAGGTCACCGAGTACTGCCGCAAGATGGGCATCGACTGCATTCAGGGGGATCACGAGGACGCGCCGGGCCAGCTGGATCTGACCTGGTCCTAAGACGTGGTCGACCGCACCTCGGATCGGCTCACCACCTATCGCCAGATCTGTGCGCAGGTCGCGCGCGAGTTCAACGTGATCGCGTGCTTCATGACCAAGCCCTTCATGCGGGTTTCCGCCAACGGCTGCCACCATAATTTTTCGCTGTGGAAGGGCGGCCGCGAGCAAGTCGTCACGTTCGACGGG
>JANOVQ010000379.1:0-14891 GCA_031417495.1 Pseudomonadota bacterium
GCTTCTTCGCGCGCGAGATAGGCCACCATCGAGGCCACCTCGGCCATCGTGCCCGGGCGCCCCATCGGAATCACATCGGCGAATTGCTTGATCCACGCGCTGCCTTCCTGCAGTAATTTTTCCACCATTGGGGTCGCCACCATGCACGGGGCGACAGTGTTGACGGTGATCCCGCGAGTGGCAAATTCCCGCGCGAGACCGGTGGTCAGTGCGTGCACGCCGCCTTTCGCCGCATTGTAAGCGGCGTGTTCGGGCAGGCCATTGCGCACCGAATCCGCGCCAAGATTAATAATGCGACCCCAGCCGCGCGGCAGCATCACGGGCAACACCAGGTACGAACACCACAGCGCCGTCCACAGATTGCGATCGATCGTCTGGCGCAAGGTCTCTGGAGTGTGTTCCAGAAATGGCCGGAGCACGCCGCCACCCGCGTTATTGACGAGGATGTTGATGGCGCCGAAGCGCCCAACGGCGCTTGTCACCAGATCACGAACAGTCTGCTCAAGGCTGAGATCGCCAACGAAAGCGAGCACCTCCGTCGGCAATTCTGTCGCCAGTTCGTGAACACTTTCACTGAGATCCGCGACGATCAACCGCGCGCCGTCCGCCGCGAAGCGCTCGGCAATTGCGCGGCCGATGCCGGCAGCGGCGCCAGTGATCAGCGCAACCTTACCCGTGAGCCCACTCATGCGAGCACGCTTTCGATCACGCCGCGCGCGGCGAAATCCGCCGTCGGCACTGCGCCCCAGTAATCAATTGACTGCAGATTCATGGGTAGCCGCCGCGGCTCGCGCGAGGCATCTTCCGGAAACTCTTCCATGCCGAAGCTGAATTCCAAGGTGATCTGATCGGGATCGAGGTAGTACAGAAAAATCGAGTCAGAAGGTGGATGACGACCTGGGCCGAACACGATGGGCACCGCATTTTTCTGCAGGCGATACAGGGCTTGCCCGATGTCGTCGATGTCAGTCACCATAAAATTCACATGGTGCAGGTGATTATCGCGGGCATTGCTCACGCCCAACGAATGATGCAGCGGATTCGGGAAGCACCGCATAAAGGTGACCGCACCCTCGACTCGATCGGAGACACGGTAGTTGAGCTTCTCGCGAAAAAAAGCCTCGCACGCCGAGTATTCGCTGGTGGCGAGGACGATATGCCCAAGACGCGCAATCTTCGTCACCGTCGGCACGAAAGGCGTGGCGGCTGCGGACATGCCATAGAAATATTCGAAGCACGCACCGGTATGTGGTTCAGTGGTGCGAAATGCGCGCTTGATTCCGAGCCCGACACATTCCGCCTCCGGTACTACGCGCAACGGCAGACCTAATGATTTCAGGTGCGCCTCGATCAGCGCAAGATCCTTTGCGGATTCCATTTCCCAGGCGACGCGGCGCAAGCCTGGCAGCTCGCTTTGATGCAGAACCACCTCGTGATGCCGCGCAGTGCAGCGGAAAAGTCGCTCGCCGTTTACCGACTCCCCGGCAGCGGCCAGGCCTACAATAGACGTGTAAAACGCGCTCGAGCGCGCAAGATCCGTCACATTTAACGCCACATAGCCAAGACGGCGATAGCGAAAATCTAAATTCATAACTGCGGTCTCAGGCAAAGCGTTACAGAATGATGCTGACTTTATTCTGATCGCGGATGTCATCGGCATCGATGAACGAGGTCTTCTTCAGAATCTTGAAATCACCCCCGACTTTGCGCATCACATACACGTGATGTCCGAAATACACCTGGGTCGCGCCCATCTTGCTGCGATAAGTCACGTAGTTCGAAGTCGCCGAGAACTCACTATCCGTGCCGCCCAACAGGCGCACATTGCTGACCAACCGCCGACACTTCGAGTGCGGAAATTCGGCGTGCGCGGTAGGTTTCTTGAGCCGTTTCACGCGTTCACAGAGCCGATGGTAATCATCGGCGATATAGAACAAGGTCGTCGCCGGGTCGGCGTCCTCAGCTGCGCCCGCCGGAGGGACTAAATAGCGCGCGCCCTCGGCGAATAAAGCCAACCATTGGTCGAGCTGCCAGCTGTCCAACAAGGCAGCTTCGGCGTACAAGAAATCCTCCAACTCGGTGCGAGTCACTTTGAGCGAAGCCGCTACTTCCGCCGATGTCATGCGGCCTCCTCAGCCACGCGCCGATCCCACTCCCGCCAGAACACCCGCATCTGCAGCTCATCATCGATCTTCGGATCGGCGCTGTTCATCCCTTTCGAGATGTCGTTCCAGCCAGCTTCGAGCAGATTGGAATACCCCCTTTGGCACAGCGCCAGCGCTTCGCAATCGTCTGGCGTGGCAAATCCCCCAGGCCCGAGAAACTCGAGAAAATTAAGGAGCCTGCGCTCGCGCATCGTGGCCGATTCCTCGCGCGGAGCGAGCGTCCAGGCGTTGACCAGATTGCGCGCGGGACCTGCCGGAAAGAAGGTCCGCACGGTCACCGCCATGATGTCGTTCAAGACCAGATTCGGGAAAATCACCATATTGCGATTCATCAGCGCCATACGCGCGGCGCGTTGCAGCCCGAACTTCTCCTCGAGCCGCGCCTTCACCAGCGCGACTTCCTGTTCACCCGCAGCACCCCATGCCGGCACCGCCAACGCAATCGGTCGGCCCCACGGCGCGCTGTATTCCACCACGGCGTGGCCATTGCCGAGATCATGCGCCTGACCGGTGCTCAAACTGCGGCTCACCAACTGGCCCGCGCGGCTCTGCAGATAATCGAAGTAAGTCGCATGCGTCGGGATGCCGTGGTAGCCGTCGAAACTGTTTTCGCACAGCAGTTTCCAATTGGCATCGATGCTGTACTCCTGCGTGCCGCCCACGATTTCCATGCCGGTCTCAGCCTGATCCATCACCAGATCGATAAATTCGACGGCGCCTGCAAGGTAGGTGGCCAAGGACTCGCTGCTGCGCTGAAAGTGCACGAAGTAAAGACCGCGGTAGTGCTCGAACTGCGGCGCCGCGACCAGATCATGCTGACCGCCCACGCGCGCTTCTGCGGTGTAGCACTCATCGCCGGGGCGATTCACCAATTTCCCTTCGAGGTTGAAGGCCCAGGAATGATAGAAACAACGAAACATCGCGCCATTGCCCTGCTTCTCGCGACAGACCATCGCACCGCGATGCGGGCAGGTATTGAAGAATGCGCGCACTACCCGGTCCTTGCCGCGCGTGAAAATAAGTTCGCGGCCACCGACACTGCGCGTGAGAAAATCACCAGGTTGCGCGATTTCAGACTCATGGCCGAGATACAGCCAGCAACGGTCGAAGATCTGGCGGCGTTCGCGCGCCAACACTTCCGGCTCCACGAACACGCGGCGCGACACCCGGAAAATCCCACGCGCGGGGTCCTCCTTCACATAAGCGCTGCGCGGCTGAGTCCGGTCGGCGAGCATAGAGAATCCTCGGTTATGGCCTGCGCGGCGCCTGCTGGGTGTGCAGATTGTGCGGCGCAATCCCGGGCCCCGCGCGGCGGCGGTTTGTCGGCATATCGTACACTAGGTTACCATTCGCGCAGCGTTCACCCTGCGCCAAGCGCGCGGTCCAGGCCGTCGCGCGCTGCGTTGAAATTCACGACCACATTCAGCCGGAGCCTGCAATGCCCGTTGCGCCGAAAATCGATGTCCGCGAAGCGCCGACGGCGGCCTTCATCGCGAACGTGCGGCAGCGCTTTCGGGTCGAACCTACTGTGGATCGCGAACTCACCGCGAAACTCCAGCGGCGTAGTCAACCCCTGACGCCACTCGCCGGACTGCCAGATATTCGCGCACGGCTGCTGCGCTTTCTCGAGGCTAAGCTGGGCCGCGATTTCAAGCTCCATGACCTGGGCTATCTGGCCGGTGGGGCTTCGAAAGAACAATTTGTGTTCGAACTCGAAACTCCCGGCGGCGCGCAGCCCCGTGCGAAGCTCGTCCTGCGCCGCGACCCTTGCGAAGGGATAACCCCCACTGATCGCGAGCGCGAGTTTCAATTGCTGCGCGCGTTCGAGGGCATCGTGCCGGTACCGAGCGCACTCTGGTTGGATCAAGAGGGCGAGTTTTTCGGCCGTCCGGCGCTGATTTGCCGCTTTGTGTCCGGCGTCCAGAAACCCCAATATACGAGCGGCAACGTAACCGGGCTCGGCATTCTTTTTCCACCCGCGACGCGGCGGCGCATGGCCGAGGAATTCGTGGGCGCGCTGGCGCGCATTCATACCGCCGATCTGGTGGGCGCGGATCTCTCGGCCTTTCATCGGCCCGCTGCCGGCTCGGCGCAGGCCGAGGAAATGCACCTCGATTGGTGGGCGCGCGTGTGGTTTGAAGATCGCCTGGAAGAAGTGCCGCTGATGACGATCACCGAACACTGGCTGCGCCGCCAGGTGCCCACGCTCGACCTGGTCTCACTAGTGCACGGCGATTATCGCAGTGGCAATTTTCTATTCGATGAGGCCGCCTGCAAAATCACCGCCATTCTGGACTGGGAGCTGGCGCACTTCGGCGATCGTCATTGTGATCTCGCCTGGATTATCTTCCAGGCTTTCCTGATGCGCGATGAAAGCGGTCAACTGCTGTGCAGCGGTATGCTGTCGCGCGCGGAAATGCTCGCGCTCTATCGGGAGAAATCGGGCTTGCCGGTGGATGAGGATAAGCTGCGTTACTTTGAAATATTGATGCTGTGGAAGGGGGTCATCATTGTGCTTGCTTCCGCGCCGCGCGTGGCGTTGGGGCAACGCACGCACCACGATATTCTCGTGAACTGGCTGGCCGGCATCAGTTTCGTGTTGCTGGACGCGCTGCGTCTGAAGTTACGCGAGGTCATTTGACGTGGTCCCCACCATTAATTCGCGCTTGCGCTCAATGATGCGTGCCATGCAGGACGTCGTATTGCCCGCACTCGATGCCGAGAACGCGATCGCACAAGAGCAGGGGAAACTCGTGCTCGGATCGCTGGCACTGCTGCTGGACCAGGTTGATTACGCGCACACCTTTGAAGTCATCGAAGCGCGCGACCAATGCACGTTGTTGACGACTATCGTGGCGATGACGCAGGCCACCCCACCCACTGCGGCCGCTAGTTCATCGGCGCAAGCGGTACTCGCGCAAGCGCGCCCGCGGATTGAGATAGCCACGACTTCCGTGCCTGAGCTGCAGCAAATCAATTGCGACCTGCGCGACGCATTGACCGCCTTAATTGATGACATTGAACGCGCGGACGGGCGCGAACTCGCGCAGGCAGTGGCCTTGTGCGTGCTGGACTTCAGCGCCACCCAGCTCACGCGCGAGCGCAGCTGGGTGGCTGGCACTGGATTCGATCCGCCAGGGACAGTGCCTGACATCCCGACAGCGCTGAGTGATGCGGCCACGAAACACCTAGCACACAGTGTGTAACCGCCATTTCACTGTCGCCAAGTAGGCTATTGCGGGTTGCAGGATGCCGCGCTCTGCGGTCAATATAGCCCTGCGTCGCCACACCGGCGGGGCGTGTAACCGGATCTGTTTTTTGCGCTGAGTAAGGGGTAGGTTGGGGTGAACTCGTGAACCCCAACATCAAATATCACCCGCGCGAGCTTGCCTACCCGATGTTGGGGTTCGCTTCACTCACCCCAATCTACCTTTAGTTTGAATCGTGGACTTTTTGGAGGACACATGAACATTGGTTTCTTACACATCGCGACTGCCCAATCTGGAGACTTGCCCACCCTCGCGCGGCGAGCCGAAGAAATCGGTTTTGATTCTCTGTGGATTCCGGAACATCCGATCATTCCCGTCGAACGCACCACGCCCTACCTGCTGGGCGGCGAGTTGCCGGAGCACTACGGGCGCTGGAACGATCCCTTCATTGCGTTAACTATCGCCGCGGCTGTCACCACGCGGCTGAAAGTCGCCACGGGGATTTGTCTGCTCCCGGAGCGCGAAACCCTGGTGACGGCCAAGGCGATCGCCAGTCTCGATTTCTATTCGCGCGGTAGGGTGCTGCTCGGCATCGGCGCTGGCTGGCTCAAAGAGGAAACCGAAATCATGGGCGCCAATTTTGCGACCCGCTGGCAGCGCATGCGCGAAATGACCGAGGCCATGCGTCGCTTATGGACAGAGGAAAAACCAAGCTACAGCGGCACCCAAATCAACTTTCCAGCGGTGCGCTGCGAACCGAAGCCGCATCAGGCCGGCGGGCCGCCGTTCATGCTCGGTGGCCATGGCGAGAAAGCCTTGCAGCGCGTTGCGCGCAGCTATGATGGCTGGTGCCCAATCGTGCCAGGCCCGGAGGAATTTGCGCGCGAGGCGCAACAACTGCGCGAGATGATGCGCGCCAACGGTCGCGATCCCGCGAAACTGGTTTTGAGCCCGTTTGTTGATCCGGAGCAGGGGCAACTCTCAAGTGCCACCCTCAAAGCCTATCGTGACGCAGGCGCGGCGCGCCTCGTGCTGTTTTCGATCAGCATGTCGGAAGAGATCGCGAATGGTGCGGCCGCGGCGTGGCTGGAAAAAACCGCGGGCATTGTCGAACGGGCGAAGGCGCTGTAGATACCCCACGTAAAGAGGAGACCGACAATGACGACGCAAGTTAATCCCGTGGCATTCGCGCAGTTATGGCAGGGCCTGTATAACCACGCCGTCGAGCGCATGAGCGAAGAGTGTTACGCCGCCGACTGTGAAGTCTCGGCGATGGGTGCCGCCGTCTTTCGCGGTCGCGCTGCGCTCGCCAAAGTAGAACAGGCCGTGTTGCGCGCCGCGCCCACGCGCTGGATGCGGCTGGATGCCGTGCATGGCGATGCGCAGGTCCTGGTGGTCGAGGCCACCCTGCTGGAATCGCCTGCCGGCGGCGCGTGGGCGGTGCCCTTCTGCGCGGTCTTGACCCTCAAAGACGGCCAGATCGTGTCCGATCACACCTATGCGGATTGGTCGAAATGGCCGGGGTTGTAAGCTAGCAGACGCTTCAATGGCGTCATCCAATGTCGTTGATCAACCCCGCCAACACGCCGTGAAAATGCTGTAGCCCGGGTTCGTTACGACCGAAAATCACACGGTCTTCAGTAAAATAAGGGACGCCCTTCTGAATGGCTTTCGAGAGGGCCCAATCTTCGTTGAACACCGTGTCGATTAGGTCGCGTCGCTGTAGGTGGTGGCGGGATGGACCTTATCGCTGCCCGCGTAGGTGTTGCCGCCGGTTGCGTAATAGTCGTTCAGCTGCGCGAAGAGTTTTGTTTGCGTTGCTTGATCCACGGCTTGGCCTTCTACTTGATTAGCGGGTCACGGCATCCGCATTGTATCTCGCTAGAAATCGCTCGCTAACCGTCCCCCAAGCAGTTGCCGAATTGCCGGCGCCTAACCCGCGCCACTCAAGCCAGCTCCCCAGCATGCCTGTCGAGATAGCGCACGATGCGCAGCAGGGCCTCGCGCAGACGTGCCGGTGATTGCGCGAAACACAATCTGAAGTGTTCGTCGCTGCCCGGGCCAAAGGTATCGCCGGGCGCGAGGCCGACGTTCTCTTCTGCGAGCACTCCCTCAACGAAAGCACGTGAGGAGCGCAGACCTGGGATCCGCGGGAAGGCGTAGAACGCGCCCGCGGGCACCGCCAGCTCGATGCGCGGATGTGCACCGAGAATCTCCATCACGGTGTCGCGACCGGCGCGGTACTGGGCGCGCAAACTCGCCACCACCTCATCGCCGCCTTCCAGCGCAGCGATACCGGCCCGCTGGATGAAGGATGGCGCGCCGGTATTGAAACACTCGGAGAGCACTGCCATCTGCGTCGCATAGCGTCGCGGGGTCACCATCCAACCCAAGCGCCAGCCAGTCATCGCAAACGCTTTGGAAAAGCCGTTGACGACTATCAGCGGATCATCATCGCCTGCGAGCTGCAGAAAGGACGGCGCCACTTCGGCGTCGAACACTGTCCGGTGATAGACCTCGTCGGCGATGAGTACAATGCCGCGCGCCCGGCAGAACTCAAGCAGCTCACGCTGGGCGTTCTGGGACATCACCCAGCCGGTCGGATTGCAGGGGCTGTTCAGAAACAGCGCGCGCGTATTGGGGCGTGCCGCCGCGCGCAGATCCGCCAGCGCCAAGGTCCAACCTGCCGGGCTCCAATCTTGACGCACCGTGCTGAAACTTGCGCCGGTGACTTGAAACGCGCGATCGATGTTCGGCCAATGGGGCGTGACCAGCAGCGCGTGATCGCCATGGTTGAGCGTCATCTGCGCTGCCATGGTGATGGCAAGCATTGAGGAGCCCGGCACGGTGATGCGTTCGACATCGACCTCAACGTTATAGAGTCGGCCGAGGTAGTGGCGGATGGCCGCACGCAGCTCGGGGCGTCCGCGCGGATTGGAATAGAAAGTGAGACCTTCGTCCAAGGCCTGCTTGGCGGCCTCGCGGATAAACGCTGGCGTGACCAGATCGCCCTCCCCGAACCACAGCGCGATGACCTTGGGATCGCCGAGGCGCTTCAGGGCAACTCCGGTAATGCCGTTTTGTTCGAGCGCTTCGATGTCCGCGCGCAGCATGCCCATGGTGCGGCTCCTGGAGATAGAGGCGGGCAATCTAGCGAGTCAGCTCCTGGCACTCAAGCGACAACCTCGACCATAAGCGACTTGCAGAAGTCCCCGCGCCTGACTCAGCATGACGGTCTTCGCTAACCACAAGACATTCCCCATGCAGCATGCCTTCCCTGCGGACAGAATCGCCAAACGCACGGCCTTACTGAACGCCGTCGAAACCCTCCGACCGGTCCTCGCGGCCGGCCTTGAAGCGGCCGAGCAGGATCGGACACTGCCCGCAGCCTCCGTGCGCGCCCTGCGCGACGCCGGGATCTTCGCGCTCAAGGCGCCGTTGGAACTGGGGGGGGCGGAAGCCGATCCCGTCACCCAGATCGAGGTGATCGAAGCGATTTCCTATATCGATCCAGCGGCCGGTTGGACCGTTTTCATTGGCGCCGGGGCCCTGTCGCTGACGGCTTATTTACCCGAACCCGCGATCACGCGCATGTGGGCGCAGGGCAGGGTGCCGACCGCAGCCGGGCTCGTCATGCCGGGGCGCGCGACCCGTATTGCCGGAGGTTATCGGGTACACGGACGCTGGTCCTGGGGCAGCGGGATCCGTCATGCAGAGTGGGTGGGTGCGCATGCGCTTATCGAAGATCCTCAGGGCGGAATGCCGGAATCGCGCTTCATGATGATGCCAATCAGCGATGTCGAAGTGATCGACAACTGGCATGTGGCTGGCCTGAAAGGCACCGGCAGCTGCGATTTTGTGGTGAACGATGCGTTCGTCGCCGAGGATTTCAGTTTTGATTTGCGCGCGCTGCGCCCGCTGCGCGGCGGACCGCTCTACCACATCGGCATGCCGGCCTTGATCGCGAACGAACTCGGCGCGTTTGCAGTTGGCGTCGCACGCCGCGCGCTCGACGAAATCATCAGCCAGGCCAGCGCCAAACAACGCGGCTACAGCCGCAAAGGCACCGTGGCTGATCGCCCAGTGTTTCAGCGCATGTTGGGCGAATGCGATTTCAAACTGCGCGCGGCGCGCGGCTTGCTCATCGCGGCCTATGAAAAAGCCTGGACCACGGTCTGCGCCGGTGACCGCCCGAGTCCTGCGCAACAAGTCGAGCTCCGGGGCGTCAGCGCCTACGCAATGGCCGTCGCCCATGAAGTGGCTCTCCAAGCCTTCAAGTACGGTGGCGGCGCGGCAGCGCGTCTTGATAATATGTTGCAGCGCTGTGTGCGCGACCTGCAAGTGGCGTCGGTGCACTTAATCGTCACCGATTCCATCTACGAGCAGCAGGGCAAAGCGATGTTAGGCATGGAGGATCTGAACCCGATGGTGTAAGTGCGCCTGTCCTGGTCTCTGCATTGGGCACCCATCTCACGACCTGTCCGAGTGGCATCGCGCAAAATTTTTCAACTCGACATTAGGAATTTCTCACCATGACTGAGCGCCTGAATGTAGGAATTTATCTCTTCGAAAATATGACCATGCTGGATGGTTATGCACCACTCCAAATTTTATCGTTCGTGCCGCAGTTTCAAACCTTCACCTTTGCGAGTGAAAAGAAGTTGCTGCGCTCGGACTGCGGCGCGCTGTTAACGCCGGACTATGATTTCGCTTCGTGTCCGCCGCTGGATCTGTTGATCGTGCCAGGCGCGGGCGACATCCTGCCGCAGCTCAGCGATGCACGCGTGCTGGCTAATCTGCGGCGACTGGCGGACAACGCGCGCTACATCACCTCGGTGTGTACGGGAGCATTGGTGCTGGCCGAGGCCGGCTTACTTGAAGGCTATCGCGCCACCACCCACTGGGGATGGATGAAGCACCTTGCGACTTATCCGAACGTGACGGTGGTTGACCAGCGCGTGGTAGTCGATCGTGATCGGATTACGGGTGGTGGGGTCACGGCGGGTATCGATTTCGCGCTGACTCTAATCGCGGAAATCGTCGGCGTGCCGGTCGCGCAGGCGATGCAATTGATCGTCGAGTACCGGCCAGAACCCCCCTTTAACGCCGGTTCACCGACGACCGCACCTGCCGAAGTCATCGCCCAGGTCATGCCTATGGTGCGCGAACTGGAGCACGGGTTGGGTGAGTTTCTCGCACGCAAGCGCGCGTGATTTAACGAGGAGGAGTTGGGATGCTCGAGCTACGCCCGACCTGCGAACACTGCAACCTGGCGCTGCCACCAAACGCCACGACGGCCATGATCTGCAGTTATGAATGCACTTTTTGCGCGCGCTGTGTAGAGGAAGTCCTGGAGAACGTGTGCCCGAACTGTGGCGGTGGATTTTGTCCGCGTCCAATTCGTCCTCGTGAGAATCGCCGCGGTGGGAATTTTCTGGGACAGGATCCGGCGGCGACTACCGTGCGGCATCGGCCGGTGGATATCGTTGCGCATAAGTCCTTTGCCGCAAGCCTCCGCGACATTCCTCCCGACCAGCGCTAACTCAGAACAGCGAAGGTTGGCCGTTCGGCGCGGCGCGCTCGATCGTCAGCATTTGCAATTTGGTGTGTACGCCACCGCGCGCTGAGAAGCCCCCTGGCGCACCATTGACCGCAAGCACTCGATGGCAGGGCACGATCGGCGCGAAGCGATTCGAGCCCATTGCCTGGCCGACCGCACGCGCAGCACCCGGCTCACCGACTTGGCGCGCGAGTTCTCCATACGTGGTGGTCTGGCCCGGTTGTAATTGCCGGGCTAAGACGTAGATCCGTTGCTGAAATTCCGGCACGTCCGTCATGTCCAAGCGCACCGAAGACAGATCCACCTGCTCGCCGCGCAACATCGCCTGGACGTCGGCAATCACTGCCGCTACCTCGGTTGGCGGCGAAACTTCAAGCAACTGCGGAAAGCGTTGGCGCATCCGCGCACGGGTCGCCGCAGTATCGCGCTCGGGTAACTGCGAGCCGAGAATGCCCTGCTCGCCCCACGCGATGGCGCAGGGTCCAATTGTTGTTTCAAAAATCGCTAGACCGCTGGTCATCACCTGCATGATCGCCGGTGACTGAGGGTCATGACCATGATCAATTTCCGTTCAACCCTGGCGCTGCAAGCCATGACTGCCATCCAGAAATCTGTCGCAGTGAATGTTCGACGGTTGGAACCCCAGCTCAGCCAGGTACGGTAGCGCGGCATCGATCATCGGCGGGGGCCCGCAGAGATACGCTTCCGAATCTCGTCCTGCCAAGCCCTCTACATGCGCTGCGATCCGTTCGGTCACCAGCCCGCGTTCACCAGTCCAGTGGCTGGTCGGCGGCTCATTCGATAACACGGGAATAAAGGTGAATGCGCCGTTCCAATTCCGCTTGATCTCGGCAAGTTCGTCCAACTGGTAGAGATCCGCCTCTGTTCGCGCGCCGAATAACACGACGCAGGGTCGGCCGACCTGGCGCACTGCGGCATCCTGCAAAATCGCCATGAGCGGTGCCAACCCGCTACCGCCGGCAATGCAGATCATCGGAGCGCGACTCTCGCGGAGCCAGAAGTTGCCGGCGGGGCCATGCACTTTGAAGATCCTGCCGAGCGGCGCACCGGTGAATAACCAATCCGTGAACGCTCCGCCGGGTACCTGACGGATAAAAAATGAAATCTCCAGATTCCCTTCTGCTAAGGGCGGCACGGCCAAGGAATAGGCGCGCGCGCCCCACACGTCCGCGGTACTCAACTGGACATATTGGCCCGCATCGAAGTGCAGCGGTCGGTCAAGCGACAAGGTGCAACGTTTGATATCGTGCGTGAGATCGCGCAGCGCAGTTAAGGTGCCGACAAAATCCCCCGCCGGCTGCAAGCGCTTGTCTGAGAGCCCGGGAACTTCCAACGTCAGATCGGATTTGGCCGCCGCCTGACACGCCAAGATGATGCCCGCACGCAATTCGTCCGCGTCGAGTACATAGGCGAAGTTCGCGATCTCGCGAATTTTTCCGGAGAGCAATTTGCACTTGCAAGAACCACAGGTGCCAACGGTGCAGCTGTGCGGAAACGCAATGCCTTGCGCTAACGCCGCTTCCAGGATCGATTGTCCGGAATTCACCTCAAATTGGCGCCCCGACGGCTGCGCAGTCACAGTGTGCGAACGAGTACCGAATAGATTTTTGAGAAGGCCCAAAGCGCAATCTCTGGCGGGGGGGAAGGCTGGATTCTACCGGCAATATCCCATATCGTACATGTGCGTACTAAAGCGACATTCCCTCTTCGCCCACTCTCAATAGGCAAGCTCCATGGATACCCAGGCATTCGAATTTCGCGTGGAAGACGCGGTGGCGGTGATCACGCTGAATCAGCCGACGCGCGGCAATCCAATTGACGAGGCCTTCTGCCGTGAATTGAAGTTGCTCGCGATTGAGTGTGATGAGAATTCTGCGATTCGCGCGGTGTTGATTGAGGCCAACGGCAAGAATTTCAGTGTCGGTGGCGATCTCAAAACCTTTGTGCGCGATCGCGCAGCGCTGCCGGCGCTGACCAAGGCTATGACAGCCGATCTTAATTCAGGGGTGATTCGCCTGGCACGCATGGATGCGCCAGTCGTTATTGCCGTGCACGGACTCGTGACAGGCGGTGCGGTGGCGTTTACCGCAGCGGCAGATTTTGCCATCGCCACCATTGAGGCGCGCTTTTACGCCGCGTTCACCGGCATCGGCTTCAGCTGTGATTGTGGCACCAGTTATTACCTGCCACGCCGCGTGGGCACGCAGCGCGCGCTGGATTTTCTACTGCGCAATCGGATGTGGAGCGCGTCGGAGGCGTTGCGCAATGGTCTTGTGAGCGAGGTAGTGGATGACGAAGCTGCCTTACGCAGCACTGCACGGGCCCTTGCGACGGAACTCGCGCGCGGACCGACGCGCGCTTTTGGGGAGATCAAGCGGCTATTCCGTACGAGCTTCGAGCAGACTTTGGAAACCCAGCTCGAGGATGAAGCGCAGGCGATCGCGCGCTGTACGCGCACCGAGGATGCCTGGGGCGCACTCAACGCGGTGCGCACAAAACAGCAGCCGGAATTTACGGGACGCTAAGGCAAACCATGTGGCTTTATAAAGAGATTCGTACGCTGGGGGATTATCCGGCGCACTTCGCGCGGAGTGCTTCCGCGCGCACAGCGCTGTGTTATGCCGGACGCGAGACCACCTATGGTGAACTTGAGGACGCCGCGAATCACGTCGCTTATGGGTTAGGCTCACGCGGTCTCGGAATTGGCGATCGCGTGGTGTATTTCGGTAAAAACTCTGACGACTATTTCATCGCGCTATTCGGCACCGTCAAACAGGGTGGTTGCTTCTGCCCGCTGAACTGGCGTTTATCCAAACCCGAACTCAAGAATGTATTAGTCGATGTGCAGGCTAAATTCGCCTTTGTCGAAGCGGAATTTCATGTCTTGTGGCAGGAAATGTTGGCGGAATTGGGCTTTGACATACCCACCTGCGAAGTCGATGCCGGTCGCGGCACCGCCGATCCTTTTCAACTCTGGCTTAGCCATCAGACCGAACGGACGTTGCCGACGGTGGGCATGGATGTTGGCGCGATTCAACTGTATACCTCGGGCACCACGGGGGATCCCAAAGGGGTGGTGATCACCCATGACAATCTGAATCACATGCGGTTGTGCGAGCATTTTGAACCGGCGCTCGCCTGGCACGCGGAAGATCGCTTTCTAGTCGCGCTGCCGAATTTTCACCTGCTCGCCATCGGCTTATCATTGCAGTCGCTATACAACGGGATGGCCGTGGTGATCGAGCGTCAGTTCGATCCCTTAGCGGTGCTGCACACCATCGGCAGCTTACGCCCTACGATCACTGCCTTCGCACCGGCCATGATCCAGATGTTGCTTGACCATCCGTACGCAGCGGACGCGGACTTCAGCTCGCTGCGCCTGACCATGTATGCGGGTTCGCCCATTTCACTCGGGCTCATTAAGCGCGCCATTGCGCGCATGCCGTGTGAGTTCATGCAGTTCTATGGCGCGACTGAGACCTCCGGCGCTGTCACTTTGCTGCGGCCAGCGGAGCATCATTTGGCGAACGAGCAGAAACTGAAGTCCTGCGGCAAGCCTTTGCCGCTGATTGAGTTGCGCGTGGTTGACGCGCAAGGCAATGACGCCGCAATCGGCGAACCCGGCGAGCTTCTGATCCGCTCGCCGTCGCTCGCCAGTGGCTACTGGAACAAACCAAAATGGACCAATGAAGTATTTGTCCGCGGCTGGTATCACAGTGGCGATATCGCGATTCGCGATGCCGAAGGTCTCTACTACATCCACGATCGCTTGAAGGACATGATCGTCTCCGGCGGCGAGAACATCTACTCCACTGAAATTGAATCGGTGTTGTCCACGCATCCTGCCGTAGCCGCGGCGGCCGTCGTCGGTGTCCCCGATGAGCGTTGGGGTGAAGCGGTGAAAGCCTGTGTGATTCTGGTCGCGGAAGCGACGAT
>JANOVQ010000380.1:0-2131 GCA_031417495.1 Pseudomonadota bacterium
GGGGGCCTTGGTGACCGCCGCGGTGTCGGCGCGGATCAAGGGGCTGATCCTGTCCTGCATCGTCGAGCCCGAGTTAGCCGCCTGGCGGCGTGGCGATCCGGTGCTGCTGCGGCAGGTGTTGTTGAATTTGTTTGGCAATGCGGTGAAGTTCACTGCGCACGGCGAAGTGGAGGTGCGGGTCACGCGCGGTGCGGGTGCGGAGGCGCTCTGCATAAGCGTACGCGATACCGGCATCGGCATTCCCGAGTCTGCGCTGCAGCAGGTGTTCGCGCCGTTTAATCAGGTGGATGCCGGCACTAATCGACGTTTCGGTGGGAGTGGGCTTGGTCTCACGATCTCGCACCAGCTGATCGAGGCGATGGGGGGACGGATTAGTGTGCGCAGCCAGCTTGGCGCAGGATCGTGCTTCGAAATTCACCTCGACCTGGCGGTCGCCGACGACCCGCTTCCCAAGGTAACGAGTCCACCACAGCAGATTGCCTACTTCGAACCCCACGCACCGAGTGCGGAAGCCTTACATGCGCATCTAACGCGTCTGGGTTGCACGGCCCATCGCTGCCACACGCAGCATGACTTGCGCGCCTGGTTGACTCACCAGGCGGAAAATTCGAGCAAGCCTTGGTTGTTGGTCAACTGCGATGTGCCCGAGGCCGCGGCGCTGCTCGAAAATGGCCTGGCGTGGCTGGCGCAGGATTCCGTCATTGGCATGACCAATAGTGATTCGCAGCGTGCCGCAGCGACCTGTCGAACCCTGCATTTATCCCGGCATCTGGTGAAGCCGATCCTGCGCTCGGCCTTGATCAGTCGGCTGGGGACTAAGTGGCGCGCCAGCGCCACTCCCGCACCGTTGGCGCAACCTGCTAAGCCGTTGACTCCGTCTGGGTCGGACCAACTGAAGCATGTGTTGGTGGTGGAAGACGACTTATTGAACCAGACCATCGTGTGCCGACTGCTTGCGCACGCGGGCTACCGCGTAAGCGTCGCGGGTGACGGCACCAGCGCGCTCGCGATCCTGGCCAGAGAGACTTTTGATCTGGTGCTGATGGATTGGCAGATGCCCGATATGGACGGACTGGAAGTCACGCGCCGCTTGCGCCAGGGTGCGGCCGGACGTGGCGGCGAAATTGTGCCCATTGTGGCGCTGACCGCCAATGCTTTCGCGGAAGACCGCGCGACCTGTCTAGCCGCCGGCATGAACGACTACCTGACCAAACCGGTAGTCGCTGAGACGCTGTATGCGATGGTTGGACAATGGACGACCGGTGTCGCGAAGGAGGCCATTGCGTTGTCGTCGGTGACCTCGGCGCTGCCAGCGTTCGACCCGACGGTGCTTGCCGCACTGCCGATGGTGACGGATGGCAGCGAACCAGATTACGTCGAAAAAGTCCTCGATTTATACCTGAATGGGACCGCGCGAGCGCTGGCCACGATCGACGCTGCGGCGCGCCAGGGCGACGCCAAAACTTTGCTGTTTTGGGCGCACAAACTGAAATCTTCCAGCGCCTCCGTGGGCGCCTTGGCATTGGCCAAAACTGCCGAACGTCAGGAAAACCAGCTCCGCGCCGGACACCCGCCTGAGCCCGAATGGCCGCGCGATCTGCGCGATCAATACAGCCAGTTCGAAGGCGCGTTAGCGCACCATCGCCAAGTGAAAGGTCGGGTCGCATGCGCATCGACTTAGACGCGACCTTTAGCGGCGCCAGGCTCCTGCTGGTCGATGATGACGAGATCCTGAGTGATCTCGCCGCACAGACCCTCCGCCATGCGGGCTTTGCGGTGACTCTGGCTAACTGTGGGGAAGAGGCTTTGCGCTTATTCGATCACGAACAATTCGATCTGGTGCTACTCGATGTGATGATGCCCGGACTGGACGGTTTTGAAGTCTGCACACAGCTGCGTGAGAAGCCGCACGGCGCGTCGCTTCCGATTTTGATGTTGACTGGCCTGAATGATACGGACTCGATCGAAGCTGCCTTTCGTTGCGGCGCTTCGGATTTTGTCACCAAGCCGATCAACTGGACGCTGTTGAGCCACCGCGTGCGTTACAGTTTGCGCGCCAAAGCGGCGGTGGAAAGTGTCTCGCGCGGCAGTGAGCGACTGGCGCGCGCGCAGCGCCTGGCGAACATGGGCA
>JANOVQ010000381.1:0-3499 GCA_031417495.1 Pseudomonadota bacterium
GAAGGCACAGTCAATGCACGGCTCGGACTGCGCCGCGGCGAGGACATCAACTTCGGTCTTGGTGCGCTGAACGGGTTCGGCGCGCTGCGCAACTCAACCGGCGAAACCGGGCGCACGGATCTCCAGGTCTCGTTAAAACCCTTGTTCAAAACCGATTACACCGTGGGGAAATCGAAGCTCTACGGGGGCGTCTCGGTAGTCGCCGCCACGACCACGCTGGATGGCGAACTCTCGGGTCAGTTCGCTCGCGCAGGTGATCGAGTAATCGACACCGATGCGGCCTACCTTGGCTGGCAACACGGCGTGCTCGATCTCTCGTACGGCGGCCAGCCATTCACGCTTGGTGATGGCTTGGTGGTCGGCGACGGCAATTTCAATCAAGGGCATGACAACGGCCAGTACTGGATCGGCGCCTTTGAATCCTGGCGCAATACCGCAGTGCTTAAAGTGAATACCTCACCCGTCCGCGCCGACGTATTCTGGTTGCGCACCGATAAAGATCTCGGCGACGCCCGCGTGGTTGGCTTCAATCTCGAGAATTCGCAGACTGCGAATTGGGGCAAGCTGAGTGTGATGGCGTTTGAGATTATTGATGACGATCAGGCCGGCCTCGAGGGCATGCAGGTGTGGGGCATTCGCGGAGGCGATCTGCATCTGCCAAGCTGGACCGGCTTCAGATTTCATGGCGAATATGTCCGCGAGGCAGGCCAATCGAACCTCACCAGGATTTCGAATGACGCCGCCGCCTGGTATGTCGAACCGAGCTATCAATTTCAGACCTGGCGCTGGACGCCCCGGTTTTATTATCGCTATTCGCATTATTCCGGTGATGATGCGGCGACCGCGGATAACGAAGAATACCGGGGCCTGTTTTTCACGTTCGGCAAGCGTGACTGGGATACCTGGTATCAGGGCGAGATCAACGGCGAATTCTTTCTCTTCAATGAGAATCAAATCACCCAAATGCTGAAGGTGAAGGCCTACCCGAGCGCGCAGTACGCGGTGATGGCAATGCTCTATCACCACGAACTTGATACCCCCCAATATTTTGGGCTGCCGACCACCAGTACAAACTGGTCAGACGAAATCAATCTGGAGCTGGAGTTCTACCCCAGCGAACGGCTATACGGGCTCGTAGGGATTGCGTGGGCCACGCCGAACCGTGCTGCTGAGGATATCTTCGGGACTGACTCGCAACTCGTACTGGAGCTTTTCTTGTCCTATACGTTTAAATAAGGCGCCAGCGTTCGTCGACACCGCCGCCAGGACCGCGCCAGGAACACCGCGCATACGGTGGCGGAATCCTTAGCGTCGCCCGTGTTATTCTCGCCCCGCAACATGCGCCGGGAACCTGCCGGGTTCCCGACACTTACCCACTTTCCACAACGTAGGAGGAAGCGTCTCATGAAGGCCGTTGTCGTACAAAAACAGAACGAATACTCAGTGACTACGGTCGATCTCGATCCGCCGAAGATGGGCGAAGTGCTGGTCAAAATGAAGGCGACCGGGGTCTGCCACTCGGATCTCTCAGTGATTAACGGCACGATTCCAAGTCCCTATCCGGTGGTCCTGGGGCATGAGGGCGCGGGGATTGTCGAGCAGGTCGGGGAAGGCGTCACCAATGTGAAGCCGGGGGATCACGTGGTGATCTCGTTCATCCCCAACTGCGGGGATTGCTTCTATTGTCTGCATCAAGAGCCCTATCTTTGCTCAGGGGCGAAACAGGATGGCAATCAATTCGATGGCACCTCCCGGGTCTCGAAGAATGGCCAGCGCCTGTTTGTGATGTCGTTCGTCGGCATCATGGCGGAATACGCCGTCGTCCCTGCCGCCTGCGTGGTGACGATCGATAAATCCTACGATTTCAAAGTGGCAGCCCTGGTCGGTTGTGGCGTGACCACCGGGGTGGGTGCGGCCATTCGTACCGCGAATGTCCAGCCTGGCTCGACGGTCGCGGTATTTGGTTGCGGGGGCGTCGGCCTCAATGTAATTCAGGGCGCGCGCATTGCCGGTGCGGTGCAAATCATCGCCTGCGATCTGTCGCTCGAAAAAATGCAGATGGCGAAGGAATTTGGCGCCACCCATGTGATCGATCCCGGGGCCGACATGGTCAAGCAAGTCGCTGCCTTAACGAATGGCATTGGCGTGGATTACGCGTTTGATGTGGTCGGCAACAGCAAGGTCATTGAACAATGCATCAAAGCCACGCGTAAAAATGGCACTGCAGTGCTCGTCGGGGTTGGTCGCCTGGACGACCGCTTCTCGGTTAATTCGGCGATTCTGCCCTTTACCGCGAAAACTATTAAAGGTTGCATGTACGGCAGCGCTAACTTCAAAGTGGACTTTCCGCTGTACCTGAGCCTCTACCGCGCCGGCAGACTGGATCTCGAGCGGTTGATTACCAGGACCTACAGCTTGGACGACGCGCCACAGGCATTTGCCGATATGGAACAAGGCAAGAACGCGCGTGGGGTAATCGTGCATTAAGCAAGCGGTGACCGGCTCGGAATCCGCGGAGTTTCCGGATCGGTCACGAATTCTCTAATGATCTGTGGCTTGATGTGTCCGACCGATTCACATTCGTAACGTCGCGTCCTATAGTAACGAGTCACGTCGTAACGCTTACCTAAAGACCGGAACTTGCCGAATTATGGGCTGGGAAATTCGCCTGACCGACCTCGAACGAGGAGGCCAAATCAACCGCTCGTTTACCCAAACGACCGTGCGGATCGGTCGTCACTCGGAAGCGGAGATGGTGCTGAAACACAACCAGGTTTCGCGCATTCATCTCACCCTGACGAAAGACGGCGAGCGCTACTTTGTCGAGGACAGTAGTCGTAACGGCAGCTTCCTGAAACTCGACGAAGAATGGAAGCGGCTCGAAACGAAGACCGAGATCACCCTCCCCGCGACCATTCGCCTCGCCGATTGGGCTCTAAAAGTCGATTTCCAAGCTGACGATGATTGGGACAAGTCAGTCATCATTCCCGCCGGCCACCTGGTGAAACGCGCAGAAACCATCATGGTATTCGACCTCTGCGAGTCCTCCAAGATCGCGAACCAGAACGATCACATGGCGCATCACCTTAAGTCGCGGCTGCAGCAACTCGCCGAACCGGTGCTCACCGAGTACGGCATGCGCTTTTTCAAAGGGACCGGCGATGGCTTCCTCGCCACTTTTGTGTCGGCCTCAAAGGCAGTTACGGCAGCACTCGAACTTGTCGCCAGAGTCAAACATCGCAACAGTCGCACCGACAATCCGCCCATTCATTACCGAATCGCTCTGCACCATGGCGACACCTGGGGAATTTCGACCGGTGGCCAGGACATTCATGGCAACGACGTGAACATCACCTTCCGCATTGAAGGTGCGCAGCCTGAGACTTTCGAGGCACCGCTGATTGAGTTTCCACGCATGGACCGGATTTTATGTTCGAAGGCCTTATTAACTGAGATCACGGACAAAGAAGCGACCACCTTGCCGACCGAAGTCAGCGAA
>JANOVQ010000382.1:0-3152 GCA_031417495.1 Pseudomonadota bacterium
TCCTGGCGCGACGGCACCACGCATCGGGTGCTGTAGCGGGTTGCTACCGCTTTTAGCGGCGGCAGGGCACAGACGCGACAAACGCGTCGTAGTGATCGCGGTAGGTTTCGGTGAACGTCAGCGGCGGGCACAGCGCCGCGCGTTTGCGCATCGCGGCTGCGTCTTCGTCGAGCATATATCCGGCCTCGACGTAGTCGGCCACCTTGTCGACGAATTCTTTCAGGTACTGATGATGGTTGTGGAAGCCCAGCGCCTGGATCGACTTCACGTTGTCGAAGCTGCCGATGAAGTCCGAAATGAACCGTGCCTCGCCGAGCTCGACGTACGGCAAGCGCGGCACGCGCCGGCGGGCGTCAACCGAGATCGCATTGCCATTCGGATCGCGGACGAGCGCGCCAACTTGATCCATCCGAAGTCGCGTACTTGGTGGCGGCGGTGTGCCGTGCTCGACCCAGCGGTGACCCTGAAGAAAGTGCGCACGCAGCGCCGCAACGTAAGTGGCCGGAGTCGACCCGTTCGCGATCGATGGTGAATCCAAGGGGTCGGGTCTGTGCGGGGTCCCCGCAACGGAATAGAAACGGTACTGGCGCGGGGCGACGCCCCTGTCGATAAGACCCGCAGGATCGTCGATTTCCGAATCGACGACGATTAGCTTGCCATCGTAAAGACCGGCGACAAGGGCCGTCTGAGGATCGAATCCCGAGGCGGTGAACGGCAGCGCGAAATCGAACAACCGTGCAGCCTGTCCCGACGTTACTAGACGCAGAACGGTATCGGAACTATCCGAGAGGCCGGTGAGATAGCGCCGTGCTACCCTGCCGAGTATCGCCTGGGCGTTCCCGTCGACCGCTAGCGCGCTGGCAAAGTCGACGATAATCTCATCGTCGGTACGCCCGTTTTCCTCAAGTACGCCACCATTGATGAATACGCCCGGTACCGTCGGATCAAGAATGCGCTTATCAAAGCCGACCCCGAAGGACGTGGTGCTCCAACCGACACCGGCGTGCGTGAACCCGAGCGGAAAAAGGAGGTCTCGTCGCAGATAAACGTTCAGCGCGCCGAGCCCGATAGCGAAGTGCGGCGGTTCTACCAGAACGGTCCGGTTCCCGCGATTGGTCTGTGCGGGAGCGGTGATCCGATACGGTACTCGATAGGTTCCGGTGGACGTATGGCCGCTGAACAGACCATCGTATTGGATGTAGGAAATTCCCCCAAAGCTACCCACTGGTGTACCACGCGGATATCCAAGAGAACCAGCGGCTCCAGCGGGCGACGCTGAAAGCAGCATCGCGACGGTTGCCGCCAGGGAAGCGAGCGCGGCGCAAACACGTAGATTCATCATTTCCTCCAGTCGGTTCAAATGCAGAGTCCGAACCACTTTTATAGTAGTCTCTGGAAATACGGGGTGCAATCCCCGAATCTTCCATTATCGTAATTAAGCGCCCCCAAAATTAGGCTTTTGCTATATGACGCACAAGCTGGGCAAGGGGAAGAAAATCGCCCGTCGGGAACTGTCCTCGGCGATGTAGGCGGCGATCTCGTCCAGATCGCCTTCGACAAAATCTGAAAGCTCCAATTGCATCAGTCTGCCGCGCCTTCAGCATCGGCGATGGCCTGGTACTTGCGCTCAAGTCGGCTAATCACATCGTCAGCGCTGACGCCCGGCGTCGTAGTGCGCAAAGCGGCTTGCCACACCTGCCGCAATTCGGCGACACCTTGCTCGCGCAACCGCCGCTTGTGCGTCCAATCGCGTAGCGCGTCGCGCACGACTTCACTGCTGGACGCGTATTCGCCGGTATCAACAGCCTGCCGAAGTATCGCTACCATCTCAGGGGGAAGAGCGATGCTGATTTTATCCGTCACGGCTCCCCTAATTGGACGGCCGCCCACTGCTCACTTTCATCGACCAGAAAACCGCGTCGAGGCGTTGAAGTGACCCAGCGCGAGTTCGTCGGGTTTCGCTTTGGACTGCGCAACCAGATCGGCAAACGACTTGATCGAACTGTCCGCCGGAACGAGCACGATGAGCGGTGTGGCGGCAAGCCCTCGGTTCGTTCGGGATGAATTTGCCGCGTTTCTCGGATGCGGCATTCTGGCCCACGGGTTTTTGCGGCTGCGCTGCGGCGAGTGCGGTCACGACGAGCTGGTGGCGTTCTCCTGCAAACGGCGCGGCGCATGAGCATGATTCCTTGGAGCGACTGTGCCGTTACATCACCCGCCCAGCATTAGCCAACGAACGGGTGCGGTGCAACGGGGCAGGCCACCAAGTGGTGCTCAAGCTCAAGGCACCCTGGCGCGATGGTACGACGCATCGGGTGATGTCGCACCTGGAGTTCATGCAACGCCTGGCGGCACTGGTGCCGCGCCCGCGACTGCACCCGAGGCAGCACGCGTTGCTCAAACATCGGTCGTAACCCTTGCTCCAGCCACTCAACCAATTCCACCCGCTACGCGGGGTCTGGCGGGCGCTCAATGTCAAACCGAATTTCGGCCATGGTCACGCTCGAGACATACAACCGCTCGAGCGGCTCCTGAGCCAGCCAAATCGTCCCTTTTGCCAACAGCCGCGGCTTGCGCAGCTCGGACAGGATATTGGTGTCGAGCAGCCATCCGCGGCTCCGCGCAGGCGGCGATAGTCCTGCGCGGACAGAACCACAGCCTCGTCGCGTCCATGCACAGTGACGTGTTGCGGACCTTCCTTGCGGACGCGGCGCACCAACTCGCGAAAGCGGGATTGGATGCTTTGCAGAAACAATTGATACGGACGTCGGGGCGACGCGCGGTACGGTCTGATCAACCCGCCATCACCAGCGCACTCAATCGCTCCGGATCCGCCAGCAACTCAGCGCTGCTCCCCGAATACGCAATCCGCCCCCGGTTCAGCACCAGCGCCGTCTGCGTCACCTGCAACGCCAGCTTGGCCGATTGCTCGACCAGAATCACCGTCAACGCCTCCTCGCGGATCAACCGCCCGATGCTCTCGAGCAGCGACTGAACAATGATCGGCGCCAGCCCCTCGTGCGGCTCATCGAGCAGCAGCTACGACGGATCGCCCATCAACGCGCGCCCGATCGACAGCATCTGCTGCTCGCCACGCGAGATCTGATTTCCCATGTTGCTGCGCCGCTCGTCCATGCGCTGAAAAAGTACGT
>JANOVQ010000383.1:0-32830 GCA_031417495.1 Pseudomonadota bacterium
GGTAGTCGGTTCATCGAGAATGTATAAGGTTTTGCCGGTATCGCGTTTGGACAATTCACGCGAGAGCTTCACCCGCTGCGCTTCACCGCCGGACAACGTCGTCGCATTCTGCCCGAGGCGAATGTACGACAGACCGACATCCATCATGGTTTTTAGTTTTGGCGCGATCATCGGCACCGGCGCGAAGAAGGCGCTGGCGTCTTCGACCGTCATGTCGAGCACTTCGCTGATGGTGCGGCCCTTGTAGAGAATTTCAAGCGTCTCGCGGTTGTAGCGCTTGCCCTTGCAGATATCGCAGGCCACATACACATCCGGCAAAAAGTGCATTTCCACTTTGATCACGCCATCGCCCTGGCAGGCTTCGCAGCGTCCGCCCTTTACGTTGAAACTGAAACGCCCCGGCTGATAGCCACGGGTGCGCGCTTCTGGCACAGCGGCAAATAAATCCCGGATCGGCGTGAACAGGCCGGTATACGTGGCGGGATTCGAGCGCGGCGTGCGGCCAATCGGGCTTTGATCGATATCGACGACTTTGTCGAAATTGTCGAGTCCTTCATGGCGCACAAACGACGCGGGTTCGAGACTTGCTCCGTTCAATTCGCGCGCGCACAGGTGGTACAAGGTATCGTTCACCAAGGTCGATTTGCCAGAACCTGACACGCCGGTCACACAGACCATGAGGCCGCACGGAATTTCGAAATCCACGTCCCGCAGATTGTTGCCATTCGCGCCCAATAGCTTGAAGAGCTGCAACGGATTCACCGGTGTGCGGTGCGCAGGCACGGCGATCCGACGCCGTCCGGAAAGATACTGGCCAGTAAGCGATTCGCTGCTGGCTTCAATATCCGCCGGCGTGCCCTGCGCGACCACTCGGCCGCCATGCACACCGGCGCCCGGCCCCATATCCACCACGTGATCCGCGAGCCTGATCGCATCTTCATCGTGTTCGACCACTATGACGGTGTTACCGATATCGCGCAGATGACGCAGGGTATCGAGCAGGCGCTGGTTATCGCGTTGATGCAGCCCGATCGAGGGCTCATCGAGAATGTACATCACACCCACCAAGCCAGCACCGATTTGGCTGGCCAGGCGAATGCGCTGCGCTTCGCCGCCGGAAAGCGTATCCGCGCTGCGATCCAAGGTGAGATAGTCGAGCCCGACATTGACCAGAAACTGCAGGCGCAGTTTCACCTCTTTGACAATCTTGGAGGCGATCTCGCCGCGCTTGCCGGGCAGATCTAGACGCGTGAAGAATTCAAGCTCGGCACCAATCGCCATCGAGGTCACCGCCGGAATTGCGTGTTCGCCGATGAACACATGGCGCGCACTGCGGTTAAGTCGCGTGCCGCCACAGTCCGAGCAAGGCTTGGAGCCAAGGAAGCGCGCGAGATCCTCGCGCACCAGATTCGATTCAGTCTCCTTATAGCGGCGTTCCATATTCGGCAACACGCCCTCGAAGGGATGTTTGCGGGTGTAGTTGCGACCGCCGGAAGTCAAATAACTGAACGCGATGTCTTCTTTGCCACTGCCGTACAGAATCGCTTTCTGGATTGCCGGGGTGAGCGCCTGAAAGGGCGTATCGAGTTCGAATTGATAATGGGCGGCGAGCGCGTTGATCAACTGAAAATAATGCGCGTTGCGCCGATCCCAGCCGTGAATCGCGCCGGCCGGCAAACTCACCTCAGGCCGTTCCACCACGCGCTCGGGATCGAAGAATTGGATGATGCCCAGACCATCGCAGCCCGCGCAGGCGCCATGCGGGTTGTTGAATGAGAACAGTCGCGGCTCAAGCTCGCTGATGCTGTAGCCGCAAATCGGGCAGGCGAACTTGGCGGAAAACAGCAGCTCCGCGCGCGTGGGTTCGTCAATGAACTGGATTTTCGCGACGCCTTCGCCAAGTTTCAGCGCGGTTTCAAAGGATTCGGCGAGGCGCGATTGATTGTCCCCGCCCACTTTGAGGCGATCGACCACCACATCGATATCGTGTTTTTTATTCAGCGCGAGCGTTGGCGGATCATCGAGTGTCACTACCTGTCCATCGACCACCGCACGCACGAAACCCTGGCGGGCAAGTTGCTCAAACACCTGCTGGTGCTCGCCTTTGCGGCTTTTAATGACTGGCGCCACGATCATCAGGCGTGTTTCCGGCGGCAGCGCCAACGCCTGATCCACCATCTGCGAGACGGTTTGCGCTTCCAGGATTTCGTTGTGGTCGGGACAGCGCGGTTCTCCCACGCGCGCATACAGCAGCCGCAAATAATCGTAGATCTCGGTGATGGTGCCGACGGTGGAGCGTGGATTGTGCGAGGTGGATTTTTGTTCGATGGAAATCGCCGGCGACAGACCTTCAATGTGATCGATGTCGGGCTTTTCCATCATCGACAGAAACTGCCGCGCATACGCCGACAGGGATTCCACATAGCGACGCTGGCCTTCAGCGTAGATCGTATCGAATGCGAGCGAAGATTTTCCGGAGCCCGACAAGCCCGTGATCACGATGAGCTTGTCGCGCGGCAGATCGAGATCGATGTTCTTCAGATTGTGCGTGCGTGCGCCACGCAGCGAAATGGTATCCATCCGTGCTAGATCCAGTGCAAGGTGCGAAGTGGATTTCGTTAAGTTATCGCCGGCCGACTCATTGCAGTAGCGAGCCGAAACGGCAAACGATTACTATACGGGCTTTAAGTAACCTCCGGCAAAGCAAACTTCCTGTGTCTACTGCTGAACGCATGACTCCCAGCGAGCGGCGCACTGCGATTGCGCTCGCGGCCGCTTTTTTCCTGCGCATGCTGGGGCTGTTCATGGTGCTGCCGGTACTCGCGCTGTATGCGGATCATTTGCCGGGTGCAACACCGCTCTATGTGGGCTTGGCGCTTGGGCTTTATGGCTTTTCGCAAGCAGCGCTGCAGATCCCCTTCGGGCGGTGGTCGGATCGGATCGGGCGCAAGCCGGTGATCGCTATCGGTCTTCTTATCTTTACTGCCGGAGGATTGGTTGCGGCCTGTGCGGAACATATTTTCACGGTGATTCTGGGGCGCACTTTGCAAGGCGCCGGCGCCGTTTCGGGGGCGACCTTGGCACTGGCGGCGGATCTCACGCGCCCGGTACAGCGCACCAAAACGATGGCTATCATCGGCATCAGCATCGGCGCGGCATTTTCGCTGGCGTTTGTGTTGGGACCGATCCTCGACGCGCATTACGGCCTGCGCGGCGTGTTTCTCGCCGGTGCGGGTACGGGACTTGGCGCGCTAGTGCTGATTATGTTCGCGGTGCCGAAGGCCCCACCGATGCAGGCCATCGTGATTACCTCAGCAGCCGCGACCTCGGGTGAATTGCGCGCACTGTATTTCGGGGTGCTCTGCCTGCATCTTGTGTTGTCGGCGAGCTTCGTCTCGATTCCCCTGATTCTGGCGCAGGATCTGGCGCTGCCGAAGGCTGCGCACTACACCCTCTACCTGCCCGCGTTGCTGCTTTCTCTGTTGTTGATCGGTCCGCTGCTCAGTCGCTCGCATCGCGGAGACTTGACCAGCGTTGCATTCCCGGCTGCCATTGCGTGTCTAGTCGCGGCCGAAGGCTTGCTCTGGCTGATGCCCGCCACGCGCATCGGTGTCACCGCCACGCTGACGCTCTTCTTCGCGGGGTTTAATTTTCTGGAGGCCTCACTCCCCAGCATGATCTCGCGTGCTGCCCCCGTCTCGAACAAGGGTGCCGCGCTCGGTACCTATGCAACTGGTCAATTTGTGGGCACTTTTCTTGGTGGACTTGGCGGCGGCGTGGCGGCAAGTCTGTTTGGCACCCACGGGGTATTCGCGGCCGCAGGGCTGATCGCCCTGGGCTGGCTGCTGTTGTCGCGTCACGCGGCGTTTGCGTTGGGGACCTCGGCGACGGAGTCGAAGTGACCAGCATTTTGCGAAGCGGTGGCGCCCTCTCCGCCGTCTCTTTAGAATCTGCCCGTGCAGCATGGAAGCTGCATTTCATCAACCAATATGGAGAACACCCATGGCACGCGGACTCAATAAAGTGATGTTGATTGGCAATCTCGGCGCCGAACCCGAAATTCGCTACACCACCGGCGGCAGCGCTATCGCGAACCTGCGACTGGCGACCGCGGAATCCTGGCGCGACAAAGAATCCGGCGAACAACAGGAACGCACTGAATGGCATCGCGTGGTGTTCTTCGGGCGCCTCGCCGAGATCGCGGGCGAATATTTGAAAAAAGGTTCGCAGATTTATGTCGAAGGCCGCCTGCAGACCCGCAAATGGCAGGATAAGGAAGGCTTAGAGCGTTTTTCCACCGAAATCGTCGCCAATGAAATGCAGATGCTCGGCGGGCGCGGCGGTGCGGCCGGGGGCGCCGGCGGTGGCTTTGAAGGCGGCACCAGTGCGCCGCGCGAATCTAGTGGTGGAGGTGGCGGTGGTGGCCGGCAACGCGCTGCGACATCGGCGCCTGCGACGGATTCGCCGATGCCGGATTTCGACGACGATATCCCGTTCTAGTAGCGGTCATCCCGGAAAGCGCGCAGCGCTTATCCGGGATCCATCCTAAATATCGGCACCCGTGGATCCCGGATCTGCGCCCGGGATGACGGAGTTGAAACCGTGCGCCACCCTAACCGCCGTCATCCCGGAAAGCGCGCAGCGCTTATCCGGGATCCATCCTAAATATCAGCACCCGTGGCGCCCGGGATGACGGAGTTGAGGATTCGCCCTCAGCCCGGCGCACCCCGCTTTAAATCCGCTTCCAGCACGCTGGTCTCCCGCTTGTGGCGGGGGGTCGCGTCGTGCATTTTCAGACGTGGCCACAACGCCTTGCGGACTTCCTCGGGCAAAACATTTTCGAGATACTCGAGCGCCGTGCCGCTGAGGTTGCGATCAGAACTCGCCACGGCCTGCAACGCGAGCGACAGGGCTTCACGATCAAGTACCAGGCCGAGCAAGGTAAATACGTGTTCCATGCTGTAGTTGAGCGGCGACTGTGCGGGACTCGGCGCAGCCATGAGATCCTCCGGTAAATCGATCTCAAGCTGCAGGTCCTGGGCTGACCAGGTCGCCTGATCAACTTTTACTTCGCGCTCGATTGCCGCGAATACCTGCGCCTCAGCCATTTGCATATAAGGATCGCGTGCGCGCATCCGCGCCAGTGCGCGCGCGCTGCTGTAACGGATATTGAATTCTTCTTCCGCGAGACCCTCCATGAGCACCGCCACAGCGCGTGGGCTGTGCACGACTTCCAGCACACTCGGCAGGCGCTGCCGTGCCGCGAGCGATAAATCCGGATTCGCCATGGCATCGGCGAGGCTACCGATGAGCTGCGGCGCCATCCAGCGCAGTTCCATGCGTACGTCCTCCGCCAACGCGTCGTGGGCGAGCAAGGGAATAAGCGCAGGGACCAGTCGCGGATCCATGAAACTGCCGTGCAGGCAATGCTTAATTCGCAGGAGGTCACCTGAACTTAGCTCCACGATTGCACGCGCCAGGGCTTCGGCATTCGGATCCGCACTCAGCGCATCACGAGCGGGCTTGGCGGGACGCACTTGAACGAGTCCTTTGCGGGCGAGCTTCATCTGGCGAATGCGCTGCATCAGGAGCTCGCGCTCGGTGGCGGACGACGCCTCAGCCAAGGTATGTCTGGTGGTCGAGTCAATAATCTGGTCGTCGCTGAGACTGATGGCGCCCGCGCGTAGACTGTCTGCCAATTGCTCGACATAGCCGCGATACAGGCGCGACACCAGCAACAGAATAAGTAGCGTGCAGAGAATTGCCGCACCGGCTAACACACGCGGCTGTGGATTTGGCACGAACCACATCAAGCCCAACAGAAATCCACTGCCGAGCAAATCACCGACTCTATCGGAGGCCACATCGATGATGGCCTTCGTCGGGCGTTTAGTTAAGGGCGGGAGTGGCGTGTAGAGCAGTTCAAACGCCGCACGGAAAAAGGAATTGCCGAGTGCCATCTGTGCGGCACGCATCATCACCACGCTGCCGAGGCGGGGCAGTGCAAAAGTCACGAGGCCGAGCAACAGGGTGCACGCAGGCATCACCGCCAGGGTGACCCCGATGCCGAAGCGCCGCAGCAGCTGTGGCCCGAGCAATGACTGCACGACGAAGGTCACGACGCCGACCACGGCATAGAATTGGCCAAACAGCGCCGCGAGATGCTCGCCGCTCGCGAGCCCGGCGGAAGCCTGCGATTTGAACGCGTAGTCGAGAATCGCCGCGAGCACGGCGACCACCACCATTGCGCAGCCCATCAGTTGGAGATATCGGTGGGAGAACAGCAACTGCACCCCCGATTGGAAACCAAGATTGGTCGGCGCCGGCGCGTGCGGACGCTGCGACTCGCCAATCGCGCGCACCACCAACGCACAGGTTACGTGTAACAGTGCCAGCACCAACAACATCGCACGCAGGCCAATCGCCGGCGGTACCTGTCCGGCGATCACCCCGCCAAGCACGCCGCCGAGGGTGGCCGCTGCGCCCACTTTGGCGATGGTTTGTTTCGCGGTGTAGGGATCGAAGCGTTCGTTGATCACCGACCAGAAGCCGCTGATCAACACCGCGCCGAAGGCCGCCATGTGCAGATACAAAATCACCGCGACTCCCTGCGGCGCACTCGCCATCGCCAACCATTCGCCCGTGAAACACAGCGCGCTGACGAGGAAGGCGCTGCAGATCACCCGCAAAGGACCGAAGCTTGCCAGCAGGCGCGCGATGAGCAGCACGGCAAAAATGGACAAGGTGGCCGCCGTCATTACCACCATGGGCAAATCGGCGACGTCGAACTGCGAGAGGAATATGGCGTCGCGCGTGGCTTTGCCCGCCACCTGCTGCGCGATGATTAACGTCGCGGCGCACAGCGCCCAGGCGGTTGGCGGCAACAGACGCGACATGGAAGACAGCGCGGAATGCTCCTGTTTAAGCTGCTAGGCGCTCGCCAGCACCGTGCGATAGGCCTGCGCCAGCTGCACTAATATCAAAATCCAGAACGCACAGATTAGGACGGTGAGCCACGAAAGATCTGCTGCGTTCTCAGGCCCCAACCAGGCATTGGCGAGCAAGATCAGACCCGAGCCAAGCGCCTTGAACAGGCGATAACCGAACATGTCGATCCAGGCCTTAGCTTGATAGGTAAGAATCGGATCGACCGGGATATACAAAAGCTCTTTGGACGCACGGTTGATTGAATAAGACAATCCACGATCACTGATCTTCATGATCGCGGCCATCGTGAGCGTGGTGTGAAAATAAAAGGCGAGTGCGCCCATCGCGAGTACCACGGGTTGCACGAGCAGCCCACCCATCGCGCCAAACACGCGATGGATGACTGGGGTCGCCACCACATTGATAAGGATAGAGACCACCCCCATCAAGCTGAAGAACTCGCTGATGTAGGCAGTCAGCCGATCGGTATCGTGAAACTTGCCGGCGGCCACCTGCAGGAATTGAAATTCGACGATAGGTTGCGCCAATTGCGAGAGACAGAGCAGCACCGCGATCAACATCAGATAGCGATTATGCAGCAATGATCGCCAATCCCCGGCCGCAGTGTGCGGCGCCCCGCGCTCGTGCACCTCTGTATACAACCCGGCGCGCCAGAGGCCGATATTGAACACGAAGACCACCAACAACATGACCGCACAGGAATACAAAAGATCTGCCGTCTGCAGGCCGAGGTGGGTGACCAGCAGGCTCGCGAGCAATCCGCCTACTACCCCACCGACTAAGCCGCCGGTACCGACGAACCAAAAGCTTTTGGCGCCCTGGTCGGCGCTGCTGACAGCATCGGTCAAGCTCCAAAATTGTTCTACCAGCACCACACTGAAGATATCCACAAAGACATAGAAAAGCGTCGCCCCGAAGAGATCGTGCGGAGTGAACACCACGCGAAAGAGCACCATGCCGAGCGAAAAAAAGAGTAGTGAGAAAAGCACAACCTTCACTCTCGAGTAGCGCTCAACCAACACATGATACCCACTGATCAATAACATCAACGCGAGCGCCGAGTAGACCCAGGCGTAGGGCAGTGCATCGGCACCGCCAAATTCGATCAGCAAAGAACGGGACGCGGCCTTAACTTGGTAGTAGGCGAGAATGATCAGAAAAAAATTGGCGAACAACGCCAATGAACGACCGAACAGCACGGCGCGTGGCGCAGAGAGGATTGAATTTTGCGCGCTAGCTAGCATGGTGTAATTGTTAAAATGTCTTGCCGCTGGCTTAAACCCGATGTTACATTCCGGGCACGTATGGGGGGACACCGTAACATAATTGGGTCATTGCTGGCCCTGCTGCTCAGCAGTAGCGTGCTTGCCGATGGCCTCGGTGACAGCAACTCCCTGCGCGAGAGCTACGACCCACAACTGCAGAGTTCGCTGCAGGGCGAGTTGAACAAGCTCGGCTTAGGCCCTGCGCTCGCGGCCGAGAAGCTCTGTGTGGCGCTGGTCGATATCACGGAAATCGATGCCCCAAGAGTCGCTGAGATCAACGGCGACACCATGCTCTACGCGGCCAGCTTGCCGAAAATCGCGATTCTGCTGAGCGCCTTCGTGGAAGCGGAAAGTGGCGAGCTAACGCTTGACCGCCGCACCCGCGCATCACTGACCCGCATGATTCGGGTTTCCTCGAATGCCGATGCCACCTACATGTTGAATCGGGTGGGTAAACGTCGAGTCAATGCCATTCTGCAGTCTGATCGCTTCCGCCTCTACGATCCTTTGGTGAACGGCGGGCTCTGGGTTGGTAAAGAATATGCGCAGGGTGCGGCTTTCGAACGCGATCCCTTGCACCATCTCTCCCATGGCGCGACGGCGATGCAGGTCGCGCGTTTCTACTACATGCTGGAGAGCGGCGAGTTGGTAAATCCTAAACTCACGCGCGAAATGAAGCGGATGTTGGGTCATCCGGGCATTCACCACAAATTCGTACGCGGTCTGGCCGATCGCCCGGGCGTGAAAATCTATCGCAAGTCCGGCAGTTGGCAACAATGGCATGCCGACAGCGCCCTGGTGGAAGCCGCCGGTCACACCTACATCATGGTAGGTTTGGCGGAAGATCCTCGCGGCGGCGAATGGCTGGCGGCGATCGCGCCCCGCCTGCACGACTTAATCGTGCCCACGCGCCTGGCGGCCAATACCCACTGAATTTCGGCGCGCGGCGGTCTCTGCTTCGCGCAAGGCTAAATCTTCAGTAGCGTAATCGTCGGCGTATTGAACTCCGGATTGCTGTGGAATCCTCGTACCACAATAATCAAATCCCCAGTCTTCGCTAAACCCAACCTAGTCGCGGCGCGGCGCGCGACGAGATTTGGATTGTCGTCGCCAGCGGCTGGATCGACATGCGGGATGGTGCCCCACAGCAACGCAAGACGTCGCCCAGTTTCAGGAAAGCGCGAGACGGCGACGATCGGCGCGACCGGTCGCGCCGCACTGATGGTAGTGGCCGTCATTCCACGCATCGAGATCACGATGATGGCCTTCGCCACGGTCTCGACCGCGAGCTGAGCGACCGAATTGGCAATCGCGTCACCGAAGAGCACCGTGTGTTGCTCACCACGCGGGCGCGGTGGACCAAATCCGAGATGGTGATGAAGATGGTAGGCCTCGGTCTGATGCGCGATCCGCACCATCATGCCGACTGCGGCGAGCGGATGCGCGCCAACGGCGGTTTCACCGGACAGCATCACCGCATCGGCACCTGCCGCCACCGCGTGCGAGACATCCGAGACCTCGGCGCGCGTCGGGCGCGCATTGGTAATCATCGATTCGAGCATCTGCGTCGCGACGATCACCGGCTTATCGTAAAGTCGCGCGCGATGAATTAATTGTTGTTGCGCCAGTGGCACCTGCTCGGGAGGCAGTTCGACTCCGAGATCGCCCCGCGCGACCATGATGCCGTCTGCGGCCTGAATAATTTCATGGCTGTTGGCAAGCGCCTCGGGCTTTTCAATTTTCGCGATGAGGCCCGGGGCCTGCGGATGATCGCCCACCAGCGCGCGCAAAGACTCAATATCTTGCGCCGTGCGTACGAACGACAGCGCAATCAGATCCACGCCCTGGGCCAGCGCGAAGCGCGCATCCAGGATGTCGCGTTCCGTCAGCGAGGGTGCCGAGACATTCACGCCCGGCAGATTAATCCCCTTGTGATTGCCGACCGGCCCCCCGGCGACCACCTGACAATAGACTTCGGTGCCCTCCACCCGCTCCACCACGAGTTCCACCGCGCCATCGTTCAACAACACGCGATTGCCGGCTTTCACATCCGTTGGCAGGGCTAAATACTGAGACGGTATTAGCGCCGCCGTGCCAGGCACGTCGCGGGTGGTGATCACCGTCTGCGCGCCGGTGTCGAGCAACACCGAACCGTCGGTAAAGCGGCCGGTGCGAATCTTCGGACCACAGAGATCGGCCAACACGCCGACTTGACGACCGAGCGCGTGCGCATGCTCGCGGATGAGTGCAATCGCCTGCGCGTGCTCCTCGGGTAAGCCATGCGACATGTTGAGCCGAAAGACATCAACGCCGGCGCTAATCAACCCCCGAATCATTGCGGAATCGCGCGACTGCGGGCCGATGGTCGCCACGATCTTGGTACGGCGGTGCGTGAGCAACTCGAGATTGGGGTTTATCGACATGGTCGTCTCCTGGGCACTCGACCCGTGTTATGGATGGTCGGTAAATCGATACGACGGCGGAAAAACAACGCAGACTCGCCGTGTGCAGTACAACTGCTTAAACCCGTCATCCCGGGCGGAGCTACTTCGTGGCGCAGACCCGGGATCCATGGGCGCTTGATGTTTCGTATGGATCCCGGATAAGCGCTGCGCGCTTTCCGGGATGACGGAGTTTAGAAAGTGTGCCGCATTCGGCGGGTGCGCTCTGCTTTTCCGCGCTATTCGCCATTCCCTTAAGCGGTCGCGCCCTATTATCCTTTAATCTACGCACCATGAGTCAGCTTCACCTTCTCCGCTCACGGCGCTTCTGGCCACTTTTCACCGCGCAGTTCCTCGGCGCCTTGAATGACAATGTCTATCGCTTCGCGCTGATCATATTCATTACCTTCCAGCTCGCTGCCGCCAGCACCATTCCGGCCGGCACGCTGGTCGTGCTGAGTGGCGGGATTTTCATTCTGCCGTTCTTTCTGTTCTCCGCACTCGCGGGACAGCTAGCCGATAAGTACGAGAAATCCAGCCTGATTCGCTGGATCAAGCTGGCAGAAGTGGTGGTGATGGGCTTGGGTGCAGTCGGGTTTTACGCGCGCAGTCCAGGCCTTCTGATGTGCGTCCTGTTTTTGATGGGGACTCATTCGGCGTTTTTTGGCCCCCTCAAGTACGGCATCCTTCCGCAGCACCTCGCAGAGCACGAACTGACCGGCGGCAATGGGCTTATCCAGATGGCCACCTATGTCGCGATTCTGTGCGGCGCAGCGCTAGGCGGCCTGATCGCCGCAATGTCGAGCGACAGCCCACGACCAATGGTGGTTGCCGTCATCGGCGTGGCGTTGCTCGGCTATTGGTGTGCGCGACAAATCCCGTGCGCGGCCCCGAGCGATCCCAGTCTCACACTTGACTGGCAGCTCGTCCGCGCGACCCGCGATTTATTACGCGAGGCCTTCGCCACCCGCGAAGCGGTCACGCTGCTGATGACGATTTCGTGGTTTTGGTTTTTGGGGGCGACCTTCCTCAGCCTGGTCCCGAGTTATGGCAAAGATCTTTTGCACGCCGATGAGCGCGCGGTCACTCTGTTAAACGCCGCCTTCACCGTCGGCATCGGGATCGGCTCGTTGGCCTGCGAAAGTTTGACGCGAAAACGCATTGAACTCGGGCTAATGCCGTTCGCGGCCATCGGGATCTCCCTCTGCGCTGGGGTGGTGTGGAAATTAGGGCTGCCGGTGACCACTGGCGAGACGCTTACGCTCGCGAACTTTTTCTCGAGCGCTGCGGCACGCGGCATGTTCGGCGCGCTCGTCGGCATCGGTGCCTGTGGCGCGCTCTATATCGTGCCGCTGAATACCGCGCTGCAGGCCCGCGCGAATCCTGCCCAGCGCGCACGGGTGATTGGCGCGTTGAATGTTCTAAACGCAATTTTCATGGTGGGCTCTGCCATCTTCACCGCAGCGCTCTACCAGCTGCGCGTGTCTATTCCGAGCATCTTCCTGCTGGTCGCAGGTCTTAATGTGCTGGCCCTCATGGCCGCCCTGCACGCGGTGCCGGAATTTGGCCGGCGCGCACGAGTGCTCGTAGGACTTTCATCTTGAGCGCGCTGCCCCCCGCGCACGCGTCTTGCGCGCGAACACCAGCGCCGCGACATCCCGGTAATGCTCGACGAAGTGCACCTGCAGGCCGCGCTTGATGTAATCCGGGAGCTCGGCGTAATCGCCCTGATTCGCCGCCGGCAGCAGCACACATTTCACGCCATTGCGCTTGGCCGCGATTAATTTCTCGCGAATGCCCCCGACCGGCAACACACGCCCTGTCAAGGTAAGTTCGCCGGTCATCGCGCAGGCCAAGGTCGGTTGCTCATTTCGTGCAAGCGACAACAATGCCGTCGCCATCGTAATGCCGGCGCTCGGCCCATCCTTCGGCGTCGCACCCTCCGGCACGTGCAGATGCACGAATGACTCATCAAAGAACTGCCCATCGCCGCCGTACTCTGCTAAATGTCCCGCGATGTAGCTGTAGGCGATCTCTGCCGATTCTTTCATCACATCACCCAACTGCCCCGTCAGCTTGAAGCCACGCGTCTTGGTGTGCACGCGACTCGCCTCGACATCCAAAGTTGCACCCCCCATGGCGGTCCATGCCAGCCCGTTCACGACCCCGATGCCGCGTTGCGGTTGCTCCTTGCGAAACACCGGATTGCCGAGATATTCCGGCAGGTTGTCGGCGGTGACCTGAATCCGCGCGCTCGGCTTGTCGAGCACCTTGATCACGGCTTTGCGGGCAATTCGGCTGAGTTGCTTTTCCAGGTTACGCACGCCGGCTTCACGCGCGTATTCATTGACAATGCGCCGCATCGCGCCGTCATTAATCGCCAGCTGATTGGCTTTGAGCCCTGCTCGCTCACGTTGCTTGGGCCAAAGATGACGCTTCGCAATCGCGAGCTTCTCCTCGCCCAGATAACCTGCGAGGCGAATGATTTCCATGCGATCCAGCAACGGACGCGGAATCGTATCGAGCTGGTTAGCCGTGCAGATGAACAGCACGCGCGACAAATCGAAGCGCACATCAAGATAGTGATCCAGAAAGCCACTGTTCTGTTCGGGATCGAGCACTTCCAACAGCGCGGAGGCGGGATCTCCCTGATAAGACGCGCCGATTTTATCGACCTCATCGAGCAGAATGACCGGATTCGCGCGTTTCGTTTCGCGTAACGCCTGGATGAATTTGCCGGGCATCGCGCCGATATAGGTGCGGCGATGCCCTTTTATTTCCGCCTCGTCGCGCATCCCGCCCACGCTGAGACGATAAAACGTGCGGTCCAGGGCGGTCGCGATCGAACGCCCGATGGAAGTCTTGCCGACCCCTGGCGGCCCCACGAACAGCAAAATCGATCCCGCGATTTCCCCTTTCAGCGCGCCCACGCCAAGGAATTCGATGATCCGATCCTTCACGTCAATCAAGCCTTCGTGATCGGCATCCAAAATCTTACGCGCATGGCGGATATCGACGTTATCGGTCGAATACCGGCCCCACGGCAAGTTAGTCAGATGGTCGAGATAATTTCTCGTCACGCCGTATTCCGGCGAATGGCTATCCAGCAGCGAGAGCTTATGCATTTCATCATCAATGCGGCGCTGCGCGTGTTGCGGCACTGCGCAGTCTTTAAGGTTTTCCCGGAACTTCTCAAGCTCAATGCTTTTATCGTCTTTCGAGATCCCGAGTTGCTGCTGAATTTCTTTCAATTGTTCGCGCAAGACAAATTCGCGCTGCTTTTCGCTAACCCGTTCTTCGACTTTCTGCCGGATCTCGCTCTGCAGTCCGACCACCTCGATTTCGTGCTGGACCAGCAGCAGGACCTTCTCCATGCGCGCGATCAACGGTATCGTTTCCAGGACATCCTGCAATTCGCGGGGCGCAGCGCTGGTTAACGCAGCAGCGAAATCGGCGAGCGGCGAGGCTTCGTCTGGATTGAAGCGATCAAGGTAGGCCCGCAACCCTTCCTTGTAGAGCGGATTGAACGGCAACAGCTCTTTTATCTTGCCAATAATCGCCAAGGCATAGGCGCGAACTTTTGCTTTGTCCTCAGTCGGTAGGCTTGGGTATTCGACTTGCCCGAGAAACGGCCGCTCGTGCGATATCCAACTCGTGATCTGGAAACGCTGCAGGCCCTCCGCAATGAATTGGATTTTGCCGTCGGCGCGCAGCGGCTGATGCATGCGCACCACTGTGCCTACCCGCTTTATGTGCTCAAGGTTCGGCATTTCCCCGTCGCCAGTGGGGGCGTAGACCAAGCCCACCAAGTGATGCGGTGTATTGCCCACACGCTCAATGGTTTCGCGCCACGGTTCTTCCGGAATCACGATTGGCATCGTTTGCGCTGGGAAAAACGGGCGCGTGGTCAGTGGAAGAAGCAGCAACTTGCCCGGCAAGGCATCGCCAAGGCGGGCTGGCATCGTGTTGGGAGGTTGCGCTGGAGCGTTCTCGTGAACGACTTCCGGCAGAGCAATATCGCCAGAATTATGGGTTGGTTCGCTCATGCGCTGCTATCGATTCCATGACTAGAGGGAATCTATATGTGGCGCCGGGGTGCGGAAATCAAGGCCCTCGCTTCAACGCACGGCAAGTGAGGCGCGATGAATGCTGTGCAACGCCGCGCTGAGTTCGTCCGCCGTGCTGAACCTATCTTCCGGCTGCTTCGCAAGCAGGCTGTCGATGATTGGTTGAAAACGACGTAGCGCGTCGGGCACCCGCGGAATCTCGGCGTGCACGTGCTGATAAACCAGCGCTGGCGCGCTCTCTGCGCGATACGGCTTGCGGCCGGTCAGCATCTCATAGAGCACGACGCCGGCGCTGTACAGGTCGGAACGGTGATCCACTATCTTTCCCATCGCCTGCTCGGGCGAAATGTAGTTCGGGGTACCGAGCACACTGCCATTACGGGTTAGCTCGCTCGTATCGTCCAGGCGCTTGGAAATGCCGAAGTCCGCGAGCGCCAGGCTGTCGTCCGAACGAAACATGATATTGCCCGGCTTAAGATCGCGATGCACGATGCCGACAGCATGAATCGCGCGCAGGCCGTGCGCGATGTGAATCACATAGTTGACGGCATCATCCACCGTTACCCCGTGCTCGATCCGCTGCTTGAGATCGCCGCGGGTAAAAAATTCCATCGCTATATAGCCGTAGGCCTCGGTAAATCCGTGTTCCAGGAAATGCACGACATAGGGACTTTCAAGCCGTGAAATCAAGTCGGCTTCGCGCACAAAACGCTGCAGGACCTGATTCTCCTTCACGTTAATGATGTCAATCACCTTGAGGACTAAGGTCGAGCGATCGCTTGCTCGTTCGGCGAGATACACCCGCGAGGTAGCGCCCTGGCCGATCAATCGCACAAAGCGATAGCCGATGCGCTTGCCGTCAGGCGTTTGATTCGCAGAGGACGGCCGAATCTCGGCAAGGATCTGCGCATCCTTCTGGAGCTTGAGATTGCCGGGTTCAGTCGCGTCCGGGTGTTGCGCAAGTCGCTCGCGGATAACTTCTCTGACTAACTCTAGCAATCGCGCGGTAGTGAGGTCTTCCTTGCGGATGAACTCCGCCGCGCCAAGCTTGATGGCTTTGGCAGCGACGTAATCATCACCGACGGCGGTCATCAGAATGACCGGCGGGAATCCTTTGGTGTGGCGATAGCGCGCCAGCCAATCGAGGCCCGTTTCCCGCGTCCCCAGTTGATAGTCGAGGATCAGCACGTCATAGATGGACCAATCGAAGTCCGGGCCCGGCACGCCCTGTTGTTCCGGATCGTATTCGGTGACTTCCACATCCGGCAGCCCTTTGGCGATCAGCCGCCGCGTGAGGGCCATGAACTCCCGGGAGTCGTCCACAATAATGATCTTCATGTCAGTGACGATCCAAGTTGGGAATTTGCGGTATTGTTGCCAAGCGTTGGTGAATCAAATACTGACCAAATTGATAAGGTTCTTAAGCGTCGATTATGAATTTTTATTTTTTGAGAAGAAAGCAGACCTGTCCGTTAAGCGCACTCGCGCTCCTCATGTTTTTCGGCAGCGCGCTAGAAGCAGGCGACGCCCCGATCTCCGATCCCACTACCACCCTATATCGGCAGTGGATCGACGCCATGAAGACCGACCGCCGTGGCCCTTTCGATCAAATCCGTTGGTTCTGCGATGACGGTGCCGTGCTCCTGCCGACTCCAGGCGCCTGTGAGTCGCATACTGGCGGCAATCAGCATGGGCAGTGGTCAGCGCACACCAAGCAACTGCGCAAAGCAGGCTTTATGGTCGCCAGCTTCTACGCCGATCTGGAGATCGACAACCTGCTCGCGTCGGATCCCACCTTCAGTCCGTTGGCGCAGATGTTAGTTGAACAGTTCTTGATCCGCGCCGACGATGGCTGGATCCTGCGCCAAGCCCGCTTTTATCGAGGCGCCTATCAAGAAGAGGGCGAGCGCAAAGGCGCGCGCAAGCTGTTGCTCCGGCTGCTGAGTGACCCGGACTGGATCACGAGTCGCTGGCTGTTCCTGCGCAACGCAGTCAGCGCGCTGCCGCATGGCCCTGAGACTGGCTCCGTGCGCGAAGTTCGTCAGCTATCAGCGACTTTGTCCGCGCGTGATCCGGGCTTCCTGCCGCTGCGTAACCAAATCCATGGTCGTCTGCGCGCCAGCGACGCAAGCGCCGTGCGCGCCTATGCCGAACAGCTAAGGACTGGGCAGGCCGACTACCTGCGTCTGGCAAGTTTGATCGACGCGCTTTATGCGCAAGATTCCACGCAGACCTTGCAAGCGGTGCTGGCGAAAATCCCTGCAGGCTCGCCGTTGGCGGGCGCGCTTAAGCCAGCGCTCGCGACCGCGCAGGCGCCAAGTCAGGTTGACCCGGCGGCCCGCGCATCCTCGCTGGCGCGTGCTCTGGCGGCCTTGCGCGAGGGAGCCTTGGCCACCGAGGCACCCGTCCTGCGGCTGCAAATACTCGACGCCAGCCTGCGCCTGGAGACTGATTACTTCACCTTGCTTGAGACACTCAGGCCCGCGCTCGCCGGGTGGACGCGACACCAACGCATCGACTTTGTGCGCGGCAGCCTCGACGCACTGTATGGCACGGGTCTGGTCTCCGCACGCCAACGCGACGCATTACGTGCAGAAATCGTAGGCTTCCTAGCCTCCCCGCACACGCCGGAAGATTACAAACGTACCACGGACTATCTCGCGCTGGTGCCGCACTGGGCGACCCAGGCACACCGCCTGTCTTTCGGACAGGCCATCGATCGGCTCAGCGCAATCGAACCTCTGGCGTCGTTGTTTATTCAGGATGCGTTGCGCGGTAGCGCCTTGTTCTTTTATTCCGCCTTGATGGACTCCCTCGTGCGTGACGCCAATCAGGCGTGCGGCGTGCGCAATGAACTCTTCGGCGAAAATGTCGGCGGGGGTTTGCGCGGTCTCAACCCCGGACTCACCCGCGGCGTGCTCCATCTGGTGAACAGCGCGACGGCCAGCTCAACCTTCGATCGTCACGGCATTTATGTGCTGCCGGAAACGGTCTCCGATCTACCGCCGGTGAGCGGCATCGTGACTGCTGGTGAGGGGAATCCGCTTTCGCACGTGCAATTGCTGGCGCGCAACCTTGGCATTCCCAATGTCGCGATTGAAGAACGCCTCCTCACCACGCTCCGCCCTTACGAGGGTCAGGAGATCGTACTCGCCGTGAGTCCGGGCGGCTCAGTCAGGCTGGCTGCACTGGATGCGCAAACCGCTGCCTTGTTCGAGGCAGCGCCGGCGGCGAATACGCAGCCGGTGATTACCGTCGATGTCGCGAAGCTGGACCTGAACCGGCGCGAATTGATTAATCTCGCCGACTTACGCGCAAGCGACTCGGGTAGGGTGGTGGGGCCAAAGGCGGCCAAGCTCGGCGAACTCAAATTTCACTATCCGCAGGCCGTGGCGGAAGGCGTTGCTATTCCCTTCGGCGTCTTTCGCGCGATGCTCGATCAGCCTTTGCCCGGCGGGACAGGATCGATCTTTGACTGGATGAAGACCGAGTACGCACGCCTCGCAGCGCTCCCCGAGGGCGCCGAACGCCGCACGGAAACCGCCGCCTTTCGCAGCCACCTCGAGCAATTGATCACCACCATCGATCCAGGCGGCGAGTTCCGCGCCAACCTCAGCGCGAGGATGCGCGACGTGTTTGGCGCGGACGGCAGTTTTGGGGTGTTCGTGCGCAGCGACACCAATGTCGAGGATCTGGCAGGATTTACCGGCGCGGGCTTAAATCTTACCTTGCCGAATGTGGTTGGCTTCGCCGAGATCTTTAAAGCCATCAGCCAGGTCTGGGCCTCGCCATTTAGTGAGCGCTCCTTTGCTTGGCGACAATCGTTGATGACCACGCCGGAACACGTCTACCCCGCAGTGCTGCTCCTGAGGAGCGTGGATAATGATAAATCCGGCGTACTCGTCACTCACGACATCGACTCCGGCCGCGCTGACTGGTTGTCCGTTGCGCTGAACGAAGGCGTCGGCGGCGCCGTCGATGGGCAATCCGCCGAATCCGTGCGCATTCGCATGAGCGACGGGGCGATTCGGCTATTGGCGCAGGCGAGCGCTCCCTTGCGCCGGCAAATCGCCGCGACTGGCGGCGTTAAACTGCTGCCCGCGAGTGGCCGCGACGCGGTGCTGCAACCTGCCGAAGCCGCCTTGCTGGTGAACCTCGCGCGCGAACTGCCGCAAAAATTTCCAGCGATTGTAGACGCCCAAGGCGTTGCCGCGCCGGCCGATATTGAGTTTGGCTTTCGTAATGGCGAATTAAGACTGTTCCAGATTCGACCGTTTCTCGACAACGCAAAGGCGCGCAGCGCCAGTTATCTGGTAGCCATGGACGCCGTGAGCGGAAGTTCCGCACCAACGCAAATAGACCTGGAGCAGGTGCCATGACCCAGCGCCATCCTCACGCGGCGCGCAGCCTGGCGCGCGCGCTTGCCACCTGCCTCGCCGTGATTAGCATGTCACTCGAGGCTTATCCGCTCGACAGTTACGCAGTGACCGGCATCGGACGACTTGAGGAAGCGCGACGGGTCCAGGTCGGTGAACTGAATGGCGTTAAACAACCCAGCGGTGCGCTGTTAACTCGCGCACAAGTCACGCCACGGTTGCTCGCCTTTAAAAATCTCGAGTTACCGACACCCGACCCTAAGTTCACCGCTGAGATCACTCAGCTGCTTGGTAGCTATGCGGATCGTTATGCGCTGGCGGTGCTCGATATTAGCGATCCAGCGCAGCCGGTCTACGCGGAACTCAATGGCAATGTAAGTCGCAACCCCGGCAGCGTGGGCAAGCTGTTGGTCGCACTGGGGGTGTTCCAGGCGCTCGCGGATATCTACCCCAATGAACCAGAAAAACGCTGGCAGCTCCTGCGCGATACACCCATCATTGCCGACGAATTTGTAATCTCGGATTCACACACTGTGCGGCGCTGGGATCGCCAACATGAGCGACTGATTCGACGCCCGCTACGCCCTGGAGATCCGGGCTCCTTCCTCGAGAATCTGGATTGGATGCTTTCTGCCAGTTCCAATTCGGCGGCGGGCACTGTGATGAAACACGGCATGTTGTTGAAAGCCCTGGGCGCGGCTTATCCGCCTGAGGATGCAGCAGGCAAGGCTTTTTTTCGCAATACCCCGCGCGGGGACTTATCGGCCCTGTTGGCGGAGTTCATCGAGACGCCAGTTACCCGCAATGGTCTCGATCTCACCCAGCTGCGCCAAGGGAGCTTTTTCACGCACGTCGGCAAGCAAAAGGTGCAAGGCAAAAACAGCTACGCGACGGCGCGTGAACTTATGAAGTTCATGTTGCGTCTCGAGCAGGGGCGGATTGTGGATGAGTTTTCCTCGACGGAAATTAAGCGACTGCTGTATTCGACGGAACGCAGGATTCGCTACGCTTCTTCGCCTGCGCTGTTCGACTCGGCGGTTTATTTTAAAAGTGGCTCGCTGTTCGGCTGCCAGCCAGAACCGGGCTTCGTGTGCCGGCCCTACCAGGGCAACGTGCGCAATTTCATGAACTCGGTCGCCATTGTTGAGTACCCCTCGGGGAACCGTCGGCTGCATTACATTGTGTCGCTGATGTCGAATGTGCTGCGCCGAAATTCCGCAGTCGATCATCAAACGCTCGCGACCAGACTTCACCGGCTGCTGCAGGCGCGGCATCCGGCACCGACGGTGACCAAATAACAGACAAAAAAAGGGCTGCCGAAGCAGCCCCAATACGCTGGTGACAGGACGTGCCTGTCGTACTCACCCACGGAGGTCGGTCAGTGACCCGTGCGTGCCAGGAAGGCGCGCCCTTGACGAGTCACAAATCCTTCGTCGCTGACGAATCCACGTTGAATCGCGAGATCCAAGAGCCCTTTGGCGTCGGCTTGCGAGAGATACAGCGTGCCATCTCCGTAGCGGTTCGCGAGGAGTCCGGCTACCCGGCGTTCCAAATCGTGATTCAGACCCTGCAGTTCCATCAGCTTCGTGTTACCCATCGCCGCCGTGAGCGGCGATGCCTAAATTCCTTATCAACTTGGAGATTAGACTAGCAAACTAATTTTAATTGTCAAGATAATCTCTTAATCATCTGATTTATATAATTTTGATCCTTCTGAAATATGCGGCTTCGCGAGGTGCTCCTCGCTCTGCATTTCAACCAGCCGACTGGCGGTGCGGCGAAATGCCGACGCCAACCGCGTGCCCCGATAGAGCGCGTCTGGCGCAGCCGCAGCGGTGACCAGCAAATTCACACCACGGTCGTACAGTTCATCGATCAGGTTCACGAAACGGCGCGCCGCATCATTGTTATCAGTGCCGAACTCAGGCACCCCCGAGAGCAATATCGTGTGAAAGCAACAGGCAATTTCGATGTAATCGTTGGTGCTGCGCGGCCCCTCGCAGAGCGCGGCAAAATCGAACCACACCACCCCCTCCGCGTGCGCCTTGACAGGAATTTCTCGGCCTTCAATTTCGAGCGGCCTGGCAGGTTCCATCGCGGCATGGGTGAGGGCTTCGAACTGATGTCGCAAGGCGCTCTCAGTCACCGCATCTGCTGGCGTGTAGTACGTCGCCGCTTGCGTGAGGGTGCGCCAGCGGTAATCGATGCTCCCGCTAAATTCAAAAATCTCAAGGTGCTGTTTGAGCAATTCGATCGCTGGCAAAAAACGGTCCCGCTGAAGTCCCCCGCGATAGAGTTGCTCAGGTGCTTCGTTGGAAGTCGTCACTAACGTCACCCCGCGCGCGAACAGTTCCGCCAGCAACTGGCCCAACAACATTGCGTCCGTGATATCCACCACATGGAACTCATCGAGACACAACACCCTGAACTCGCGTGCCCAACGTGCGGCCACCTCGTGCAGGGGATCTCGCGTGCCGCGCAGTCGCTTGAGCTCGGCGTGAACATCGCGCATGAAACTGTGAAAGTGCACGCGATGCCGCAAGATGCTCGGCACACTGGCGCAGAAGGTATCTATGACAAAAGTTTTCCCGCGCCCCACGCCCCCCCAGAGGTATAAGCCGGTGGGGGGGCGTGGGGTGGTGAAACGCGCGCGGAACCACTGCCAGCTGCAGACGGAGGGCGGCGGCGCCACCAAATGATGGTAGAGCGAATCCAGTTTAGCCATCGCAGAAGCCTGGTCGCGATCTGGATAGAAATCTGGTCGTGCACGCTCTTGGTGATACCGCTCAAGCGGGGTCATAGGGGTGATCACGATTCGCGACAATCAGAACAACGTGAGTTGATCTGCGTGGCGCGCCGGGGGCACGAATCGCGTGGTATCGAGGCGACTGCGCGTTTGATTAAGCCCGGCCTTGCGGCACGCCTGCGTAAAGCGGCGCGCGAGTAATTGCGCAATGGGGCCACTGCCTTGCATACGCTGCGCGAAATCGCTGTCATAGTCCTGGCCGCCGCGCTGGGCGCGCATCAAGGACATCACCTTGGCGGCGCGGAGCGGATAGTGCAATTCGAGCCAGGACTGAAACATCGGGTTAATTTCACGCGGGAGTCGCAGGACCACATAGGCAGCAGACTTTGCGCCGGCCTCAGCAGCCGCGCCGATCACCGTTTCCATTTCATGATCGTTCAAGCCGGCAATTGCCGGCGCGAACATCACGCCGACCGGGATGCCCGCTGCGGCGAGCCGCCGAATAGTCTCCAGGCGTCGCCGCGGCGCTGTCGCCCGCGGCTCCATCCGACGTGCCAGTTCGTGGTCGAGCGTGGTCACCGAGACAAAGACTTCCACCAGCGCGTGCGCCGCCATCGGCGCCAGCAGATCCAGATCGCGCTCGATGAGTGCCGCTTTGGTCACCAGGGTCACTGGATGCTGCAATTGCGCGAGCAACTCAAGAATTCCGCGCGTGAGTTTGAACTGGCGCTCGATGGGTTGGTAGGCATCTGTATTAGCGCCCAAGGCAAGGGGTAAACACCGATAGCCAGGCATACTCAATTCGCGCCGTAACACCTCAACGGCATTCACCTTCGCAAACAACCGACTTTCGAAATCCAGTCCCGGCGATAAATCCAGATAGGCATGCGAAGGACGCGCATAGCAGTACACGCAGCCGTGCTCGCAGCCGCGATAAGGGTTCAGGGATTGCGCGAAAGGGACATCCGGAGATTGATTCCGGCTGATGACTGAGCGTGCATGCTCCTCCGTCACCAGGGTCTTAAGGCGTGCCGGAACCTCCTCATCAACGCCCCAGCCGTCGTCAAAGTCCTCACGCCTGACTTCGACAAATCTCGCATGTGGCGTGACCACCGCGCCCCGACCCTTAACGAGGGTGACTGGCAAATCGGCGCTGGCAGGAGGCTGCAGGGTCACTCTCGGGTCTTCTTATGTCGTAGGTTTGTCGGCATGATGCACGCACACTTCGCTGCTTGCATCAATTTGCGCGCTTCGCATGCCTGATTTTCTCTCCTTGCTAACCATCGGCGACGCTCCAGCAAAAATAGCCTTCGCGGCCAGCGCAGTGCTTGCCGGGCTGGTCTGCGGCTGGTTGTACTTACGCCTGCAGGCCATTCGCGATTTACAGCTTGGACAGCAGCAAAACCTCCTCGCCTTGCAAGCGCTGCGGACCACCCTCGAAGCCCTCGATCTGCGGTTGCGGGAAATTCGCCAACAAGGTCACGCTGAGGTGACTGTGCTGCGCGAAAGCTTATTGGAGCGCTCGGCAATCCTGCAACACACGCTCAGTCAGGATCTCGGCCGCCAACAGCTGGAACTGATGGGCGCCTTGCAGGGTTCGCTGCAACAGGGCTTCGCCGCCTTGCACCAACAACTTGGTGAATCCCTGCAACGCAACGCGGCCGAAGTGAGTCTGCGAGTCGATGCGCTCACGCGTGCTACCGACGAACGGCTGAAGGAAATCAGCGGCCAGGTCGATCGCCGTCTCGCAGAAGGATTCGAGAAGACCACTGCCACGTTTGCGGACGTCGTGCGGCGCCTCGCGCTGATTGATGAGGCGCAGAAGAAAATCACTGCGCTGTCGGGTGATGTCATCAGCCTGCAAAAGATTCTGGCCGACAAGCGCACGCGCGGTGCGTTCGGTGAAGTTCAACTCGCCTCGCTGGTAAGGAACGTGTTGCCGGAGGCCGCGTTCAGCCTGCAACACGCCTTACCGAACGGAAAAATCGCCGATTGCGTGCTGTTCCTGCCGGCACCCAACGGTGCGCTCGCGATCGACGCCAAATTCCCCTTGGAAGCCTATCGCCGCATGACTGACTTTGAGGTCGCTGATTTCGAACGCAAGCAGGCGGAGCGCCAATTCAAACAAGACATCCGTAAGCACATCAAGGATATCGCGAGCCGCTACATCATCCCGAATGTCACTTCAGAAGGCGCGATGATGTTCATCCCTGCCGAAGCGGTGTTTGCTGAAATCCAAGCGCATCATCCAGAACTGGTCGATGAGGCCCATGTGGCGCGAGTCTGGCTGGTGTCGCCGACCACGCTGTGGGCGATTTTGAATACGGCCTGTGCGGTGTTAAAGGATGCAGCCACCCGCGAACAGGTGGACATTATTCGCGAGCACATCGGCCTCCTCGCGAAAGACTTTCAACGCTTCCGCGAGCGGATGGAGCAACTCGCTCGTCACATCGAACAAGCCCATGAGGACGTCCAAAGAGTGAATACCTCGGCACGTCGGATCACGGACCGTTTTGCGCGCATTGAACGTGTGGAAATTACGACGCCAGTCGATACTTCCTTAGCGGCGCCGGCGGCAAGCCCTTCCACGGCGGCTGATTCACCCCCTATTTAGCTAATGATCGCGTTAATACACTGTCAGGACACCCTTTACACGAACTTAGTGCGACCCGGCGCAGTCTATCGCTGGCGTCAATGATTGCGAGACAGAACTCATCCCAATGACCAGGCATCTTCAAGGACTGATTTTCGATGTGGACGGCACCTTGGCCGACACGGAGGAAATTCATCGACAGGCCTTTAACCAGACCTTCCGCCGTTTTGACCTGCCGTGGGACTGGACGCCCGCTCTCTACGAAAAATTACTTGTGATATCCGGCGGCCAGGAACGCATCACCCGCTTTGCCCGCGAAGTGAGCCCAACGCTCGCCGCGCGCGCCGATTTCCCGGACTTTGTGCGTGAACTGCACAGCGCAAAAACCGCCGGCTATGCGGCGTTATTACAGTCCGGTCGAATATGCCTCCGCCCGGGGATCGAGCGTTTATTACACGCCGCACGTGGCCAGGGTGTCATGCTCGGCATCGCCACCAGCTCCGCCTGGTCCAATCTAAAAGCCCTGCTCGACAACAATCTCCCACCGGAATGGCCAACCTGGTTCGCGGCGATCGAAACCTGCGACACCGTGATCGAGAAAAAGCCTTCACCGGCGGTGTATCTCGCAGTTCTACGCAGACTGGGACTCGCACCACACCGATGCCTGGCACTTGAAGATACTGAAAACGGACTTAAGGCCGCGCGCGCGGCGAACCTGGCCACGGTTATCACAGTGCATCAATTCACCTGCCGCGAGGCCTTTGTGGGTGCCGCCGTGGTGTTGGATGGTCTGGGGGACCCAGGTCATCCAATGTCCGTCATGCGCGGCGCAGGCTGTGTGCGGCGCTATGTCGATCTGCCCTATCTTGAAGCACTACTTAAGCAGGATGCCGGTTCAACCACACTGTGGGAACAAAACCAACTGGCTTTTGCCTAGTCCCTGGGGGCCGTTTCAACGCTGCCCCCGCAGCGCTATTTGATCACCAGAAACGCGGCCTGATTACCGCGCTGTACGCGCAATAACAGCTGCCCTTGAATCTGGGTGACGGCCGCCACGAACGAACTCACGTCTTTAATCGCCTGGCGGTTCACCGCAGTGATGATGTCGCCTTGGCGCAAACCGGCCGCGAAAGCCCGCGAGCGCTGCACGATTTCGTAAACCATAACGCCGTAGAGTCGACCATAAGCCGGCGAGTCTTCCGGGATTTCGCCGATTGATACCCCTGCCAGGCGCTCGTTCTTGATGCCATCGACACTGGAAGCGGCAGTCTTCCTGCCGACCGCGGCAGCGACCGTCTGGCGTTTTCCGTCACGCAGAATCTCCAGCTTCAGCGTATCGCCCACGCGCATGAGACCGACCTGGTTGCGCAAATCGGACGCATCACGGACCAGCTTCTGGTTGACTGCAGTGACCACATCACCGGCGCGCAAACCGGACTGCTCAGCCGCTGATCCCGGCAGGATATTGACCAGCACCGCGCCATGCGCGCTTGGCAAACCAAATGCGGCAGCGAGATCCGGCGTGAGATTTTGCATTTCCGCGCCAAGGAAACCGCGGTTCACTTCGCCGAACTTGACCAACTGTTCCATGATCTGATTGGCCATATTGATCGGGATCGCAAAGCCGATGCCGATGTTGCCGCCGCTCTGCGAATAAATTGCTGTATTGATGCCAATGAGTTCCCCGCGCAGATTCACTAACGCGCCGCCCGAGTTGCCGGGGTTAATGGAAGCATCGGTTTGGATCAAATCTTCATATCCGGTGATGCCGAGTCCACTGCGGGCCAACGCACTCACGATGCCTGAGGTCACTGTCTGCCCGAGCCCAAAGGGATTACCGATAGCAACCACATAGTCACCCACCCGCGATTGTTCGGAATTGGCTGAGCGCAGCGCAACCAGGTTGGTACCTTTAATTTGGATAACAGCCACATCGGTTTCGGGATCAGCGCCGATAAGTTTGGCCTGGAATTCGCGGTCGTCGGTAAGGCGCACCGTGATCTGATCCGCATTCTCAATGACATGATTATTAGTCAGCACCAGACCACGTCGTGCATCGACGATCACCCCCGAACCGAGGCTCTGCGTTTTCCTCTGCAGGGGCTGATTCGGGACCTCGAAAAAGCGCCGAAAGAACGGATCGTTGAACAGAGGATTGGTTTTCAGCTGCACGTGACCCTGGGTGGAGATATTCACCACGGCAGGGGTAATCCGCTCGAGCATGGGGGCTAAGGACGGCATCGGTTGCCCGTCTGCCGCGAGCGGCAGGGCTGCCTGCGTGCCAAGGATTTTCAGCAACAAGCAGCCGACCATCGTCACCCGCATTAAAAATCGATTTGTCATAAGTTCCTTCATTAGGGGATCGGCGAGGCTGGCGTTAGAGGCGCGCTGCAATGCTCGTCATCACTTTGGCTTGTAGTTTCATGCACCAACGCACAATCAGCGGCAGCTCAAGTCCTCCCTGGCGGCGCGCCGTGGCAGCATGCTTCGCTTCGTCGCGCCGCATTTGGCCGACGATTAAGCGACTGGCCTGGTCTTCACGCGGCAGCAGCGCCAGATGCGCCTCCAGGTGCGCCACCACCTGGTGCTCGGTTTCCGCGAGGAATCCCAAACTGGCGCGCTCGCCGCACAGGCCGGCCACGGTCCCGAGGGTGAAGGCGCCACAAAACCACGCGAAGTTGAGACGACTCGGACGAGCCTCAAGCTCCTCCAGGCGTTGTGCGCACCACACGAGGTGATCGATTTCCTCGGCCGCGGCCGCTTGCAGCATCGCGCGCTGGGCGGGAGCGGTGGATGCTGTCGCCTGACCGAGATACAGCGCCTGCGCGCACACCTCGCCGGTATGGTTAACCCGCATCAGCGACCCGGCGCGGACACGGGCAGCCTCCGGGAGTGCTAGCGAGGCGCAATCAAGTGCGGGATAAGGCCGGCGCGCGCGCTGTGGACGATACCCGACCAGCGTTCTAAGAGCTTGATCGAAGCCAGCAATCAGCGCGTCTGTCGGTGGTGGTAAGGGTCGTTTCATGAGATTTTTTGCGCGCTCGTCAGGAGCGAATTCGGACCTTGAAAATATCATGAAAACAGGCGGATACCGAGCACGTTTGATTGACAAGCCGGGCCCCGCTCAATTACATTTCGCGTCCTTTTCGCAGGGCGTATCCCATGAAGACTTTCACCGCTACCCCATCGACCGTCAAACGCGACTGGTTTGTCGTCGATGCGACCGATAAGGTGCTCGGACGCCTTGCTTCCGGCATCGCCCACCGCCTGCGTGGCAAGCACAAACCGGAGTTTACGCCCTCCTTCGATACCGGCGACTACATCATCGTGCTGAATGCCGGCAAAGTCCGGGTCACCGGCAACAAAATCAAAGACAAGTTCTATCATGACCATTCGGGATACCCCGGTGGCATGAAGTCTGTGAGTTTCGAAAAACTCAACCAGAAAGCCCCGGGACAGGCCCTCGAACGCGCCATCAAAGGCATGCTGCCGAAAGGCCCGCTAGGCCGTGCGATGTTCCGCAAACTGAAGCTCTACACCGGCGCCGAACACCATCACGCTGCACAACAACCCCAACCGCTGGAATTATAAGATGGCGACTGAGACCTACTACAGCACTGGCCGACGCAAGAGTTCTTCCGCCCGGGTCTTCATGGGGCGCGGCACCGGCAACATCACCATTAACGGCCGCAAGCTCGAAGAATACTTCGGGCGCGAAACCTCCCAGATGATGGTCCGTCAACCACTTGAAACCACTTCCATGCTGCACAGCTTCGACGTGAATGCCACGGTCAGCGGCGGCGGCATTACCGGCCAGGCTGGAGCGTTACGCCTCGGCATCACCCGTGCACTCATTTGTTATGACGAAGCCCTGCGGCGACCCTTGCGCACCGCCGGTTTCGTCACGCGCGATGCGCGCGAAGTCGAACGCAAGAAGGTTGGACTGCACAAGGCACGTAAACGTCCGCAGTACAGCAAGCGCTAATCCCCTGCAATCCTCGGGCGCAGCCGACTGGCCGGCGCCCGTACTCTCCGGCTAGAATCGCTCACGCGGACAGGAAGTCCGCGGCAACGCCTGTTTTTCAAGCCAGTGACAAGGAGGTCACATGCCCTACCCTAACTTGCACAGAGTTCGAGCCTGGAGTCGCAGTTGCGACGTGGCGGTTAACGTTTATCGCGCCCTGATTGGTCTGAGCGATCAACACTTCGCCGAGCGTGTCATCAAAAATGCCTTTACGATTCCTGAGTCAGTCGCGGCGGCCTTCGGCTGTCCACATCCGGCCACGCAAAATGTCGCGCTAAACCGCAGTCTCGAAGCCCTCGCAGTCCTGCAAACCCAACTGTACCTCGCCGTGGAATGCGGGCTGTTGCCGGCCACTCGTTTAATTCTGCTGAATCACGACACGACAGCGCTCGCGCGTGAGCTGCAGGAGCAAACCCGACATGCGGTGGTCAGCGTGGGATGAATGGCGCGGCCACCCTTGGGTGACTGATCCCCAGCGTGTCGCGAGCAATAAATTCCACAGTCACTCCCCGCGCAAATTCGGTTATCCTTACGCGCGATTTGCGACAGCCGGCGTGAATCCAAATTGGGGGATCGTCTAACGGTAGGACAGCGGACTCTGACTCCGCCAGTCTAGGTTCGAATCCTAGTCCCCCAGCCAATAAAAACAATGGCTTAGGGGGAATTTTCGAGACTCCGTCAGCCCTTTCCGTAACTCTTCCGTAACAACGGGGGTAAATCACTGCGCGGAACTCGGTTAGACGGTGTCGCGATCACGCCGCGTGACGTTGGGCTACTCCGCGCTCACAGGTCGGATTCCCAATCGGCAAGACTTTGGCGCGTTTCTCCGCCGAACCCAGCCGGATGGACGACTCGCGGATCGTTCGGGTTTGCAGGGGCGCGTGGCTGATAGGCCACCGTCTCGCGCGCTGCGACTGGCGGCGATAGGCTTGAGTCTAGCGCACGTTCGAGCGGTGCTGGCGCGTCGGGATGTGTCACCGCAGGGGCATCTTCGGGCAAGCGCCTAACAATACGAAAATCATTGCCACCGCTGGTGACGTCGAGTCGCTTCACGAGCAGTCCATGCAAGCCTGCAACCGTTTTGTAACAGGATGCGGCAGCGCTCCAACCGTCACCGGCTCGCGCCTCTTTCGCCGTGTCGAGCAGTTCTTTCGTCAAGCCATCAACCGAAACGACAGCCGCGCTCATCAGCTTGCTCTGATGCTCAGCAATCACCGCCGCGATACCGCCGTGCCTCAACAACTCGCACGCACGATCGTTGATCGTCCCCGCCTTCATTCCGGCACAGTCGTACGCCTCGCGATAAGCCTGGCTCGCGTTTCCGCATTCGAGATACGCCGAAGCGAATCGGGCTTGTTTAATTGTTAATGGTCGCATGAGCGCCTAACCGACCTACGGAGGTGCCCCAGGCTCGACGATCTGCCCTGAGCCCATACCACGACACCCCCTTGAAACGCGGTCACGCGACTGCCGGCTTCTCACGCGTCAGCTTGTACACGATCGGATTGCCGTTAACGCTGATCGCCTGCTTCGTGACGCACTCTAGGCGATGCTTCGCGACGCGACTGCTCGACTCAGTAATGACCGTGCCAGCCTGGTTGGCGCTGTACGTCGTCACATCCGTCCACGACAAGCCATAATCGGTGGACCGCCTTAGTTTCACCGTGTTCGAGGCGTCAAGCCCCGTGATGAACATACTGAAGCCCGGTTGAAACGATCCCGCCTCGCTAAAAGACGGAATATCGGCGCTGATTTCGCCCTTGTTGACGAAAGAGCCCATAACTGTCGCACCCATAACTATTTCTCCTGAGCGGACGCGCGGTCCGCATTTAAAATGAATTTCGCCAGCGCAGCGGGTAAATCGAAGTGGCGAGCACAAACAAAGAATTTCGAATGCCGATCTTGCGGCGCGCGGCAGATCACGCACACGTTGCTGTGCGGCGTGCCGTGTTCCATCCTTTGCAGGAACCGCTCTGCACGTGCAATTGTCATTGCAGGTGTGAATCGCGCCGCGATGTTCGTGACGTTGGTCACGGCGTCAGTCCGTCACATATGTGTCGGAAAATTCTTGCGTCGACGTGTCGATGTCAACGCCGCGAGCGGCCGCCGAAAAGCTCTGTAGGTCGGCGACAAACTCAACCGCGTCTTTATGCTCCGGGTGACTTGCATCCCAAAACGGGTGACTTGAGTCAGCCTGGACAGACCGAACGATCGAAGCGATTTCGCTAGGGTCGGGCCAACGCCCCTCGGCAAGGTGGCCGTGTGCGAGGTTTAAGTATTCGCGCAGTTTTAGCGTGTCGGGCGATCGAGCGCTAAATCCTTCGCGGATTGCTTTGACAATTTCGTTCATTGCATCACCTCTTCAAGTTGGGTAAGACCGAATTCCTCATCGAGCGCAACGGTGGCGCCAAGCTGTGCAGGCAGATCGCTCAAGTCGAATTGATTATCGAGGCCACCGGCCCTCGATTGCGCGATCGCCCACATGCCAACGTGCAACAACAAGTCACCAGGAAAATTCTCGGAAATGGCTTCAGCGACCTCGCGCCAGTAAGTGCGCGCATGTTCCTGTAGCGCAAAAGCCAGCCGGCCGCGCTTGCTGGTCAGAGTTCTATTGATCGCGCGATATGTCTCGGCCACCGCATGCGTCGCATCGTCAATTCGGCCCGGCGATTTCAAAGCGAAAAGTTCGGGGTGCTCGACGCGATAGCCGCTGAGGCCGAGCGATTCAACCCAGCCGCGCAGCGTGCGCCGCTGCGTGTCGTATTCGCGTGCAGAGGCCGACCAGCGATCAGTAAGTTTGCCAATCGCGGCGATCTCGGCCAGGCGCTCGCCGTGCGCAAGCTGCGCAGCACTGACACCGGCCGCGAATTCGGTCAATTCGTCGATTTCGCTTTGTGCCGCCCGCGCGGCTTCGCGATGCGCGGTGAGCGGGTCATCGTCACCGGGGGCGGGTTTCGGTTTAAGGCGTGCGTACATAGGTGTTACCTCGGGGTTAGGGGCAATGCGGGGTGACGGGTCTGATTCGCCGATGGTGTCCGCGCGTGTCCGCGGTCACCGCCAACGTGCTTCTACTATGCGTATTCCGTAGATCGCTTTTCCCATGCGTACACTGGAAATGTCCGCGGACACGTGCGGACACCGAGACGTTTTTACTCATAAAGCGGATCTCCCGCCAGTCGGACCCCGGTGTAGTAGCGCGCACGTTCCCCGCTTTTCGGTCCTAAGCGCTTAACTTCAACGTGCGGGAGCGCTGCCCGGGTATCGCGGCCAAAGGTTTGGAGTGAGCCGGTGTGATCTCGCCCGTTGGTGCCGCACCACTGTCGATAGGCATCGAACAGCTCGGGCACCGCAATCTGCGCGCCGGGTTCGATTACACACCGGTCGGTGAGAAATACCTTGATCGGCGATCCGAGCATCTCAAGTTCGTCGATCATTTCTGTCGCCGAGGTTGGTTGAACGAAGCGGCCGCGTTCGTTGAGGCGCGCAAGTCCATCGAGCGCCCAATTCAGGATCCCGGGCAGTTCGGCACTCAACTGGGCTTCGAGGTCGTGGTCTTCCTGCCCGTAAAATGATCGAGTTAACCGCAGCACCAAAAACCTGGAGGCCAGCGCACCGCTGCCGTCGTTGAGTCTCGGCAGTTCGTTGGTCAACACCATGATTCGAGTCGAGAGCCGTGCGGTGTAGTCGGTTTGGTATTTGCGCGGGATCGAGATCGAGTCCTCGCCAGTGACGCGGAGAATGTTCTCAACAATCGCGGGCAGGTCCGCGTGACCGCTGATTCGGGCGTCCGAGATTGTCGCGAGAAGCTTGCCGATCAAAGCTTGCAGTCCGAATTGCGTCCCCATGCTACCGAGCGTCGGAGAGCACGTATTAGCCGCACCCAGAAGGGCGCACAGGATGCGCGCAATCGTGCCCTTACCACTGCGCTTAGGACCGACTAGCATCAAGGCTTTTTGTTGCTCCGTGCGGCCCGTGAGCAAATATCCAAACCATTCTTGAATTAGCGCAATCGACTCGGGATCGGCGGGCCACAAAGTGTTAAGAAACCACAGCCAACGGGCCGGCGCTGGCGCGTCTGGGTCGTAATCGAACGGCAGCGCGTTCCGAGTGAAGAATCGCGGCGTCGGCGGTATTAATTTGCGCGATTCCGGGTCCAGAATTCCGTTGCGCAAGACGATCACGCCGGCCGCGTCAGGATCACCGGCAACCGTGCGCAGAAACGCCGGCGGCCGTGTGCGGTCGCTTAGGTTGGCGACCGATTTCAGTGCGTCGCTGTGCTCGTCGACGTGCTTCTTTTTCACCGGGCTGTCTGCGGTCTCAGCGGCAAGCGCGTACAGCATTTGCCGCACGTCGGGGTTGGGGAGTTCTTG
>JANOVQ010000384.1:0-20836 GCA_031417495.1 Pseudomonadota bacterium
ACACCAGCCCGGGATCCTCCTCGCAGATTCCTGTATTGAGATCGTACGACCAGCCATGCCACGGGCAGGTGAGGATCGCCGCGTCGAGCGAACCCTGGCACAGCGGACCACCGGCGTGCAGACACTTGCCGGCGGTCGCCATAATCTCACCCGCCACCTCGAAGATGGCGATGTCGCGCCCGGCCACAGTGATGCCGAGCGGTTTACCCTTGCGCAGTTCCGTCACCGAGCCCACCCGCACCGCTTCGCAGTTACTCATCGCTGACCTGCGCTCAGCGCGCGCGGAAGCGTACCGGCAGTGATTTCGGTCCGCGCGCAAAATAGGAATCCATCCACACCACATTCGTGTTCGCGAGTTCGAGGCTGGCGAAGCGCTCGAACAGGACCTCAAGTCCGAGGTGAGCTTCTTTGCGCGCGAGATAATTGCCAAGACAGTAGTGCGGCCCAGCGCCAAACGACATGAAATTTTCCGCCGCACGATCAATATCGAACACGTCTGGATTCTTAAAGTGAGTTTCGTCGCGATTGGCGGATGCCAATAACAACAGCATCAGTGCATTCTCGGGCAAGCTGACACCAGCCAGAGTGGTTTCGCGGGTGGTGTGCCGAAACACCATTTGCACCGGCGGATCGTAGCGCAGCACTTCCTGGAACAGCGCGGGAATCCGCGTGAGATCGCCGCGTACCTGCTGTTCAATTGCCGGGAACTTGTGTAATTCAGCGAAGGTAATTCCTAACAGATTCGTGGTTGTTTCCACGCCGCCAATCAACAGCAGAATCGCGAGATTCATGACTTCACTGCGCGATAACCGCTCGCCGTCGAGATCCGCCAGAATGAACGAGCTGATGAGATCGCTACCGGGCGCAGCCGCGCGGCGGTCATATAATTCTTCGAAGTAGGCGCGGATATCATCCGAGCTTTTGCGAATTTGGGCTAAGCGCGGCGCATCGTAGGCCGCGCGATTACCAGCCGAGAGGAGATCGTCCACCCAGTGTTTGAAATCCATGCGCCGCGCGAGATCGACCCCCAGCACATCGGCGACCACGCTGACCGGGAACAGCGCATTGAATTCCCACACCAGGTCGAATTTCCCCGCGCGACCATGGCGGGCGAGGATTTCATCGATCAGCTCATTCGCGACTTCGCGAATCTTGCCGTCCATGTGCGCGATGTTCTTGGGAATGAAGGCCTTGTTGGCGAGCTTGCGGATGCGAATATGCGCCGGCGGATCGAGCGAGATCATCGGTTGAACTTCCGGCACCGGATCGTATTCGCCGAGGAGCACCGGCCAGAACTTGGCGGACGAATAGGTGGCCGGATCAGATAACACCGTGACCTGATCGTCGTAGCGTGAGACCGCATAGCCGTTCATCTGTTCGATCCACGCGACCGGTGCTACCTCGCGCAGTTGCGCGTAGTGGGGATAGGGATCCTTCAGCACCACGGGATCGAGCGGGTTATAACTAATCTTCACCACGCGAGCCTACTTCATCACGCCGAGCTGGCGCATCACCGGCGCGACATCCCAGATGCTGCGCTCGAGGATGATCTTGCCTTCGCGCCAACCCATGACGGTCAGCCCACGGGTTTCAGTTTCCTTGCCGGCCGCCGGCACCCCTAAGAAATCGCCGGCGTGTTTTGCGCGCCAGGTCCATTGAAAGGCACCGAGTTCGTCATCGCCCACGTAATGGAAAACATCGAAATGGTTGTACGAGAGAGAGGGATCGGGATTCGAAAACGCGGAGAAGAATTGACGCAAGGCGCCCAGATCGCTGTTGATCTTGATCCCGAGATTGATGTCCTCAAACTCAAACTCCGGGTTGTAGAGAGACATCAGTTCATCGGTCTTGTCACCGAACAGACCGATCCAGTAACGGGCCCATTGAAGGTTCATTGACTTTCCTTTGCGTTAGGAGCGAGGTGCAAGGAGGATGTCGCGGCGCTAGCCACCCTGCAGTGCACGGTTAATGCGTGGCATGACCTCCTCGGCCATTAAGCGCATGGAATGTTTCATGGCCGGTTTATCCTGCCAATCATGCGCGGCATACAGCAAGGTGCCAAAATCTCCAATCCGCTCACGCAGCGCGACGATCTGCTTAGCGACCGAATCCGGACTGCCGTGAATCACACAGGCATCGCGGATGTGCTGCGGCTGCAGCAGCGCCGGATCGTCGGTTTGTTTGGCCACGAACGGTCCGCGAAAATTTGAGCGGTCGAAAATCTTGTAGAGATATTCATAGTAATAGTCGTAGGCGCCGCCGGGCTCGCGCACAAAGGCCGCCGCTTCAGCATCGCTGTCGGCGACAAAAATACTGCGCGCGACATGCCAATCCGCAGACTTTGGGGTGCGCCCAGCCGCCTGTGCACCCTCTGCGTACGCGGGCCAATGCGTTTTCAACACCCACTCAGCGATGAAATTTGCCGAGACCGGCATGAAACCCCGGCGGCCGGCGAATTTCAGCGATCCCGAGGCGGGGCTCACTGCCGATATCGCGATTGGCGGATGTGGCTGCTGGAAAGGCTTCGGCACATAACCCAGCTTGATGTCGTGCTGCGTCCAGGTGCTCATGTCGATGGTCCAATGCTCGCCCTGAAGGTGGTACGGCGGATCGGTGGACCACAATTTAAGAATGTGATCGATCGATTCTTCCGCCATCTGCATGCGGTCTTTCTTCAAGATCCCGAACAATTCAAAATCCGAAGGCAGCCCGCCGGGACCCACCCCCATAATGAAGCGCCCTTCGCTTAAGTGGTCGAACATCGCCGCCTGACCCGCGACCGCTGCCGGGTGATATTGCGGCAGACAAATAACCCCCGTCGCGAATTTGATTTGCTTGGTACGGGCAATCAAGTTCGCGTGGAACATCAGCGGCGAAGTGATTTGCTCGACGGCGGCGGAGTAGTGCTCACCCACCCAGGCCTCGGTATAGCCGAGCTGATCGGCATAGACGATAGCCTCGATGTCATCCTGCAAGGTCTGGTGATAAACGCTGTCTGCGTGATGCAGGGGCATCATGAAATAGCCGAGATGCATGGGCCTGTCCTTGGTTGGGGTCTGTTTGAGGGGGGTCGCGAGAAACTCCGAGTCTACGGGGTTTTGGACGCGGCAAGCCAGAGGCTTGGTGCCGGCTTGCCACAACGCTCGCGATGGCGATGGCGGCGGCGGCGGCGGCGGCGGCGGCGGCGGCGGCGGCGCAGGGCAAGGGTCGCGCATAATCCCGCCTACTTCACAGGAGCCCGGCACACATGAAAACTTATCAACTCGCAATGGGCGGCGGGATCGACGATCTGCGCCTTGAGGAACGGCCCAGCCCACGCCCCGCCGCGCACGAAGTCCTGGTGCGGATGCGCGCAGCGGCGCTGAACTATCGCGATCTGCTGATCGTGACTGGGCGCTATCCACGCCAGCAACAGGCCAGCATCGTGCCGCTCTCGGATGGCGCGGGGGAGGTGCTTGAAGTCGGCGCCGCTGTGACACGCTTTAAAGCCGGGGATCGGGTGGCCGGCATTTTCATGCAGGGTTGGTTGCACGGTGAAATGCAGGACGGTGATGGCGACTCGGCGCTCGGCGGTTCGCGGGATGGCGTGTTGTGTGAGTCCCGCACCTTCGACGAACAAGGCCTGGTGCGCCTCCCTGCGCATCTGTCTTTCGAAGCAGGGGCGACCCTACCCTGCGCCCGTGATCAGGATTACGTGAGTTAGTGGTAGAAACGCGTCCACTCGCTGAGTGGTGCGCGCTCTGCGCGCAGACTGTTCTCAATCGCGCCGGTATCTTCGTAGCCTAACGACATCCCGCACAGCACCAGCTGGGCGGGCGGCAGGTCGAGTGCACGGCTGATCACCCGCTGGAACTGGGCGAAGGCGAACTGCGAGCAGGTGTGCAGACCGCGACCACGTGCGGCCGTCATCAGATTGCCCATGAACATCCCGTAATCCACCCACGCGGCGTAGCCAAGGCTGCGATCGATGGTGAAGATCATGCCGACAGGCGCATCGAAGAATTGAAAATTGCGCGCATGTTGGGCATGGGTACGGGCGTGCTCGCCTTTGCCAATCCCAAGCAGGCCATAGAGATCCCAACCGACTTTGCGCCGCCGATCGATATAGGGCGAGATCCATTGCGAGGGATAGATCGAGAATTCGCTTTGATGCTCGGCCAGCGCGACTGGATCGTTGAACACCGTGAGAATTTCTGCGGACAGGCGCGCCTTGGCGGCGCCCGTCAACACGTGCACCAACCAGGGCTGAATATTGGTGCCGGAGGCAGCTCGTGCCGCGACGGTTAGGAGGTCCTGCACCACCTCATTCGCGATTGGGGTCGGCAAAAAGGCGCGCACCGAGCGCCGCGAAGTGATGGCCGCATCAACTGCTGCAGAGGAAGAATCTGGCATGGGGAATCGCATTGGTTAGTGAGAATCGCTGCGTATTCTAGTCACAAGCGGTTAGGCAGTCGCGGCCCACCGCAGAGGGCCGTTGACAGCACCCCTTGGGTAAAGAATCATCTGGCGAAACGCCGTTACGGCACGTGCAATCAGTGCTGCGGGCTTGGAAATAAGAGGTTGTCGTATGTTCTTCAAGGTGTATGACGATCTGATCCCCGAATGGCTGCAGGATCACTACCAGCTCACCATTCTTGGCCGCGCCGGCGACAAGGCGCTCCATCCGAGCGTCGAGTTCCGCTGCAAGTACGAGGATACCGCGCTCGACAGTCGCGGCCAGGCGCCGATGTCGTTCTTCCATGTGTTGAAATCGAGCGCGGCGAATTCGATTCATTTCGACAGCTTCTACGAGGTCCCCCGTCTGTTTTGTCATGCCGAGAAGCTGCTGCTGCAGGAAATCCTCGCAGCGCGCATTTACTTAATCCTGCCCTACGAAACCGAGCTTAAACATTACGCCGCGCATATCGATTTCCCGTTTGCGCACACGGTACTGCTGTATTACGTGAACGATGCGGATGGCGCGACGGTGTTCTTCAATCAGCAGAAAAAAGTGGTTGAGGAAGTCACCCCCAAGAAGGGGCGTTTGCTGGTGTTCGACGGCACCGTTTACCACGGCGGCGGCATTCCCAGAAAAGGGCCGCGATGTGTTGTGAATTACAATATTCTTTGTCACTCGCGTAGCGCGCCGGGGCAGCCGGCACCGCCACGGTAGCCAGGACCTTTCGATCGCCCAGCCTGGTCGACCTAAGGTTGGGGTTCGCGACGCTCACCCCAACCTACTACCTCCTCGCAACGACGGGAGAATCACTATTCATCGGTCGAGGTGACGTTTAGCGCGGGGTGTTCCCGCGCTCCGCCCGCAGCGACTGGATTACAGCAAAGCCTGCGACTCCTCGCATAGACCACATCCGCCTCCGTACACGTCGCGCGAAATCCTCGCCGGCGCGCTCAGATCTGAAGTCTGCCCCAAACGCACTACCCCACTCAGGCCTGTCGAGCGCAAAGCCACCGTTGCTAACGTGCTACCCACGATGAGCGACTTAAGAGCGCTCACGAAGAGCCCCCGCGAAGAGTTAAGAACAATGAAGACTGAAGGCACCACCACGCCCGAGGTCCGGCCGCGCTTCGGTGTCCAACCAGGAGACCCGGTGTGGCTGGCCGTTATCCGCGTGGGCGGCCGTCATCTCGGCGCCCTCGCGGCCCTCCTTTTTGTTCCGCCCAGCGGGCCGCTGGTGACCTTGCTGATCATCAGCTATCTCATCCGGATGTGGGCGATGGAAGCGGTATATCACCGCTACTTCGCGCATGCCGCGTACCGGACTAATCGCCTCTGCCAAGGGCTGCTCGCGCTGCTCGGGACCCAATGCGGTCAACGCGGACCGCTGTGGTGGGCCGCGACCCATCGGACTCACCATCGATATGCGGATACGCCGTTAGATCCACACTCACCATTCGCTCATGGATTTCTGCATGCCCATGCGCGGTGGTTAACCAATGGCCGTCAGTTGGCGACTGATCTCGACGTGGTCGCCGACTATGCACGCTTCCCCGAACTGCGCTGGCTCAACAAGTACTACTACGTTCCACTGTATCTGGCCGTGCCGCTGCTCTATCTCTGCGGCGACCAGGGCTGGTTGGGCCGCGAAATCACGGGCCTCGCGGCGGTGTTGTGGGGCGGTTATTTGCCGACGACGCTCGCCCTGCACATGACCTCGTTCGTAAACTCGCTGGGCCACATGCCGGGTTTCCCCGGCGGTTACCGGCGTTATCCGAAACTCCGCGACGGCTCGATGAATCGGCCCGTGCTCGGGGTCTTGACCTTAGGCGCCGGTTGGCACAACAACCACCACCGCTTTGGGGCCTGCGCGCGCACCGGCTTTGCGTGGTATGAACTCGACATGGTGTTTTGGTCGCTGTGGCTGCTGCAAAAATTTACAGTCATCTCCGGTTTGCAGAGCACCGTGCCGGAGGCAATTCTGCGCGAAGGTGGACTGGGTCCGACCCGCACGCTGGGTGCGCTAGTCGTGGTCGAAGCCACGCCTACACGCATCGAATAGCGCCTGGGGCGGCGGCAGTCGCGACTCGTCCGGCATTGCTTAAACGCCCAGGCGCTGGAACTTCGGCGCGCGCTTCTCAAGCAGCGCCTGCGCGCCTTCTGCAGCATCCGGCAAGGTCACAAACCTGAGTTGCGCGCGGTCGGCTTCCTGCAGCGCCTGCACGTAGTTGCCACCGAGATGGCGATAGACCAACCGTTTGGTTTCGGCCATCGCAGCTGGCGCCGAGGTTTCCGCGAGGCGCCGCACATAATCACAAGCCATCTCCAGCACCGCGTCGTTGCTGCAGAGTTTCTCGACCAGACCGAGGTCATGCGCGGTCGCGGCATCGATGCGGTCACTCATCCATAACAGATCCAAGGCGCGACCCGCACCGACCAGCCGCGGCAACAACCAGCTGACGCCGTGTTCGGCGATCAGCCCGCGTTTGAGAAAGATCGTCACAAAACTCGCCGACTTCGCGGCGAAGCGCAGGTCACACATCAGCGCGAGCACCAACCCGCCGCCGGCGGTGACGCCGTTGATGGCGGCGATCACGGGTTTGGGGACTTCCAGCAGATAACTGAAAATCCCTGGCAGCTCGGCATTCGCTGCCGAGTCTGCCACCCACTGACTTGAATCCGCCGTGGCAGCGGCCAGCGCTTGGGCATCAAGACCAGCGCAGAAACCGCGCCCGTTGCCGGTAATCACAATTCCGACGACCCGCGGATCGGCCACCGCTAACTTAATCGCTGCGCGGATTTCGAGCAGCGTTTCAAATGTAAATGCGTTGAGCTTTTCAGGTCGATTCAGACGCAGGATGGCGACGGGATCGTCGATTTCCAACGTGATGTCGTTATAGGCCGTCACGCGAGCGTAATCCGCATCCCGCACAGCGTGAGTTGATTGAGTCCCGTCACCAGGCCGTGACGCTCAGCCGCCTGCAGAGTTGCGCCGCGATCCCGCGTGGCGAGTTCGAGTGCGGTTAGTCCGTCAGGACGATCCTCGTCCTGTGCCACGAAATGAACCTGCGCATTCTCGAACTGCAGTTCCCATTGGGCGGACTGTTCGTGCACGGGGCAGCCTGTTAGCGCGGCCCAGCGCATGGCCACCGCCGCGGGATCCGCGCAGGCGATCGCAGCAGCCGTGATTGCCGTGACCCGGTGGAGGCGTTGCGCGCGCTGCCAGTCCGCACCCGCGGGCGCCCAGGGACCCGCGAGCGCGTGTGCGTCGGCACCGCGTTGTTCGTCTATTTCGAGAAAGCTACCGCCGGTATCGCGTGGGTGCAGCTGCATGTGCACAAAATCCGGTTCTTCGAATTCATGCACGATGCGCACACCGAGTGCCGCCGCCTGCGTGCGGTATGGGGCATGCGCCCTGCACTGTGTGATCACCATGTAGCCGCCGGCGCCGCGGTTTCGCGCAAGCTGCCGCGCCCCGGCGGATTCCGCGCTCGTCGGCGCCACGATTTCAAGAAACTGATTGCCGATCGGGAACAACACATTCTCGAGCCCAAACTTCGCCACGGTCAGGTCACGATGACACACCGCGAGTCCGAAAATGTCTTCAAACAGGTTTTCCATCGGCGCAAGCTCAGGCGCAATGAGCGCAATCTGGCGTAGCCGCAACCAGGGTGGGTTTCCGCCCACAGGTCTAACCGGCTTCCAACAACGGCAGGAAAAAGACTTCGCTCGCTGGTGCGATGGTCTGCAGCAAGGGATCGTGGAAAATTTCGCCATCGATCGCGATTGCCACGCGGGCGGCAACGCCTTCGGCGAACCCGGGATAGCGCTCATCGAGGGCTTCGATGAGCGCTTGATAATTGGGCGCGTCGATCTCGAGTGAGGTGACACCCTCGGTATAGCGCCGCGCAAAGGCCGGCTGAAACACCACGGTTGCCACCTGCATCGCCTGCGTTAGTGGTGACCTTTCTGCAGCGCCGCCAACAACCGCGGTGGCGAGATCGGCAGATCGTTCACCCGCACCCCACCAGCTCGCGCCACGGCATTCGCGACTGCCGCCAGCGGCGGCACAATCGGGACTTCGCCGACGCCGCGCACGCCGAACGGATGCGAGGGATTCGGGACCTCCACCAGCACGGTATCGATCATCGGCAGATCGGACGCGACCGGCATGCGGTAGTCGAGGAAGCCCGCGTTCTGTAAGCGGCCCTGTTCGTCGTAAACATATTCCTCGTTTAATGCCCAGCCGATGCCTTGGGCCGCGCCGCCCTGCAACTGACCCTCGACATAGCCCGGATGAATCGCCCGACCAACATCCTGGATCGCGGTGTAGCGCACCACCGTCACCCGGCCAGTTTCAGGATCCACTTCCACATCGCAGATATGCGTGCCAAAACCCGCGCCGGCGCCGCCGACATTGAGCGCCGCCTTGCCACTGATCGGCCCGCCGGTCTTGGCCGCACTCGCGGCGATCTCAGCCAGCGAAAGCTGTGCACGAGCGTCGGTTTGGCCCTGCGCGGGATAGGCCACGCCGTCTTTCCAGATCACTTCTTCGATATCGCACTTCCAGAGTTTCGCAGCACGCGCGCGGAGTTGCGCGATTACGTCATTGGCGGCTTCGCACACCGCCTTGCCGGTGGCGAAGGTTACCCGACTGCCGCCGGTCAGAAAGCTGTAACCAACCGAGGCGGTATCGCCAATCAGCGGTTTGACCTTCGCAAGATCGATGCCGAGCACTTCGGCCGCCATGATCGCCATCGAAGCGCGCGAACCGCCGATATCAGGATTCCCGGTGACCACTTCAGCGGTGCCATCGTCGTTGATATGGATTGCGGCGCTCGACTGACCGCCGATGTTGAACCAAAAGCCGGACGCGACACCGCGGCCCTGATTGGCTTTCAGTGGTGCACTGTAATGCGCATGGGCCTTGGCGGCCTGCAGGGTTTCGACAAAGCCAATGACCGGAAATTTCGGGCCGTACAGCGCACGGGTGCCCTCTTGCGCAGCGTTCTTGAGGCGCAGCTCGATGGGATCCATGCCAAGCTGCAAGGCCAGTTCATCCAGCGCGGATTCGACCGCGAAAGCGGCCATCGGCGCGCCGGGGGCGCGATAGGCCGCGCACTTCGGTCGATTCGAGACCACATCGTATCCAACGGATTTGGCATTTGGAATGTTGTACGCGGCAAAACCCGTCATACAGCCGGGGATCGCCGGCGACCCTGGAAACGCGCCGGCCTGATAGGCCAATTCGAGGTCTCCCGCAACTAAAGTGCCGTCGCGCTTGGCGCCGATTTTCACCCGCAGATGTGCGCCGGAGGTCGGGCCACTCGCGCGGAACACCTCTTCGCGCGACATCACCATTTTCACGGGTCGGCCGGATTTTTGTGACAACGCGATGGCCAGAGGTTCGAGATAGACCGTGGTCTTGCCGCCAAAGCCGCCGCCGATTTCGGCGGGGATCACGCGGATATTGGAATCAGTCATCTTGAGCAGCTTGGCGCAGAACTCGCGAATCATGAATTGGCCCTGGCTGCTGCACCACACGGTGGTCATGCCGTCCGCCGCGACACTCGCGACGCAGGCATGCGGTTCGATATAGCCCTGATGCACTGGCTGGGTGGTGTATTCGCGTTCGATCACCACCTCGGCCTCGGCGAAACCCTGTGCGATATCGCCCATCACGAACTGCGTCCGCTTCGCGATATTCGATGGCTTGGTGGGTTTGGGATCTACGCCATCGGTGAACAGATCGTCGTGCAGAAGCGGCGCATCGGGGCGCATCGCGGCGCGCACGTCGATCACATGCGGAAGCACTTCATACTCGACGGTGATCAACGCCAGCGCCTCGTCGGCGAGATTGGCGGAGGCCGCAGCCACCGCAGCCACCGCGTGGCCCTCGTATAAAACCTTATCGCGCGCAATTGCATTACAGGAGATGTGGCGATAATTGACCGGCGCTTCGCCCCCAGCCGCAACTTCTGATGGGAGATTCGGAAAATCCGCACTCGTCACCACCGCACGGACGCCGCCCAAGGCTGCCGCCCGTGACGTATCGATCGACTTAATGCGCGCATGCGGATGCGGACTGCGCAACACGCGCCCGACCAGCATGCCGGGCAACGTGAAATCCGCGCCGTAGTTGGCCTGGCCCGTGACTTTGTCTACACCATCCGGGCGCACCGGACGCGTGCCGACGTACTTGAACTGATTGCCTTCGTTACCCATGACTTATGCACTCCTCATGACGGCGGCGGCGGACTGGACCGCACGCACGATTTTATCGTAACCCGTACACCGGCAAAGATTGCCGGCCAGCCAGTAGCGAATTTCTTCCTCGCTCGGATCAAGGTTCTGCTCAAGCAATGCCTTGGCCGCGACGATGATCCCTGGCGTGCAGATCCCGCATTGCAAGGCCGCCTCGGTTAGAAAGGTTTGTTGCAGCGGATGCAAGGCATGGCCGGCCGCGACCCCTTCAATGGTCTCCACCTTGGACCCGTTAATTTCCGCGCCAAGCACCAGGCAGGCACACACCAGGCGGCCGTCCAGCCGCACACTGCACGCGCCGCAGTCGCCCGAGCCGCAGCCTTCTTTGGAGCCGGTCAGTCCCAACTCATCGCGTAGCACGTCCAGCAGCGTTTGCTCGGTCTCGCACAGGAATTCGGTCGGATCACCATTAATCGTGACACTGATGTGATGTTTGCTCATGCTCTGCTCCTCGCGCGCTCAAAGGCAATCGTCGCCGCGCGCTTGGCGAGCACGCCGGCAACCTGGGTCCGAAATTCAATCGTGCCGCGTTTGTCGTTGATGGGGACGCAGGCCGCGCTCGCCGCCGCCGCGAGTGCGGCGAGCGCGCTCGCCTCCAGTTTGCTGCCGACCAGCGCGCGGCCGGCGGCTTCCACCAGCAGCGGCCTCGGCGCGACTGCGCCAAGCGCGACGCGGGCTTGGGTGCAGACGCCTGCGCCGTCCAGCACCAGGTTGACGCCGGCGCCCACCACCGCAATATCCATTTCGGTGCGGGGAATAAACCGCAAATAAGCATCGCCACCCTGCGCGGCCTGCGCCGGCAGATAAAAATCGACGATGAATTCCCCCGCCGCGAGGCAGGTTTTACCGGGCGACAGCACGACCGTCTCCACTGGCACTTCGCGCCGCCCGTTGGGCCCCGCGATTGTGCAGGTGGCACCGGCGGCAATCAGACCCGGCACGCTGTCCGCCGCGGGCGAGGCATTGCCCAGATTGCCCCCGAGGCTCGCGCGGCCCTGAATCTGGGTGGAGCCGATGAGCCGTGCGCCTTCCACCACCCCGGGCCACATCTTCGACAAGGTCGGGTGCTCACCGAGTTCGGCGCCCGTCACTGCAGCGCCGATCCGAAAGCCGCCGCGCTCGGCACGAATGGCTCTTAATTCCGGGATCCTTTTGAGATCCACGATGCCCTGCGCCTGGAGCCGGCCGCTGCGCAGCTGCACCAACAAATCAGTGCCGCCAGCGAGCACGCGCTGGCGCGTGTCTTTCTGCTGGAGCAAGGTCACGGCCTCATCGACCGTGGTGGGGTTCTTGAACGTCAGCAAGGGCTACCTCCGGATAATTGTGGTGCGCGGCAATACCCCCTTGAACGTGCAAGCGTGCCGCGCGCGAGGGGGTCTCCCAGGATAAAGAGGATCTTGTGTTTAATACACCCTTTAACCGAGAAACGGTCGCCGGGTTTGGGGAATTTTTGCGAATTCTGGCAAACGCGTTGCGAGTAACCAAGAATAGGTGACAACCCGCAGAGGATAATGCCATGACCCAGGTTCAAACATCGTCAGCCACTGGCAAGCGCTTGTCCGTCGCTGCCCGTGCCCAATATCAGCGTGCAGGGTATTTCCACCCCTTGGCAGCACTCTCGTTAGCAGAGACCCACGCGCTGCGTCGAAAACTGGAAGATTACGAACGTGCGGCCGGCTCGCCCATGGCGGGAAATCAACGCCACAAAGCGCATCTGCTATTCCCGTGGCTGTGGGAGCTGGTGTTTCATCCCAACATTGTGGATGCCATGGAAGATCTGCTGGGCCCGAATCTGCTCTGTTGGTCGACTACGTTCTTCATCAAAGAGGCGCACGACCCAAGCTTCGTGTCCTGGCATCAGGACGCTACGTACTGGGGTTTGAGTACTCCTGAGGTGGCCACCGCCTGGGTCGCGCTGTCACCGAGTACGCTCGAGGCCGGGGCGATGCGGGTGATTCCAGGCACCCATCACACGCAGTTCCAGCACCGCGATACCTTTGAACCCCACAACCTGCTCACGCGCGGACAGGAAGTCGCAGTGGCGGTAAATCCCGCGGACGCCGTCGATCTGGTACTCGCGCCGGGCGAAATGTCACTCCATCACGTGTTACTGGTGCACGGCTCAGAGCCCAATCGCAGTGACGAGCGCCGGATCGGCTTCGCGATCCGCTATGTGCCGACGCATGTCCGCCAGGTCGCTGGCGCCCGCGATTCGGCTGTGTTGGTGCGCGGAATCGATCAGTATCAACATTTCGACGCAGAGCAGCGGCCGGCCTATGATTTGGCGCCGGAGGCGCTTGCGCATCATCACGCGGTGACCTCGCGACAGGCGCAGACCTTGTATCGGGGGACGGGGAAACAAGCGTTTGGTGCTTGACCCGCAGCCACTACGCAGGCAAGCGCTCGCTAAATAGCCTGCACTGCAATGGAAACAAGACGCGAGATGTGACGAAAACTTTTAAGGTCGTCATCCCGGGCGAAGCGGCGTTGGCCGTGCAGACCCGGGATCCAAGGGCGCCAGAAGGACAAGATGGATCCCGGATAAGTGCTGAACTTTCCGGGATGACGGGGATAGAAGCTTTCGGCATCCTCAATGCCGCGTCGAACCATGCGTTTGTCTCACTTACAGTGCGGGCTATTTAGCCTTGCGTAATCCGTAGAACCGTCGTTGCGGCAAATCTTGTCGTGCATCACTGACAGACGCGTATTACCATAAGCAAATGAAAACCCTCACTGTGCGTCTTCCCGAGGCTCTTGTGGCAGAAATAGAGGCGGAGTCGCGACAACGTCGACTGTCCAAATCCGATGTGGTCCGCGAGCGCCTTACCCGCGCCGAGAAACCGCGCGCCACGACAATTTTGTCGGACGCAATCGCCGACTTGGCAGGATCGGTGCCTGCATTGCCTCGCGATTTGAGCGAACGGAAGAAAGCGTATCTTAAGTCCACGGACTATGGTCAAAAGCATAATCGTTGACGCTGGGTTCCTCATCGCGCTACTCAGCCGCCGTGATTCCCATCACGCATGGTCGGTAGCTGAGTCGTCGAACTTCCCCCCGCCGTGGTTGACTTGCGACGCCGTCCTTTCGGAGGCCTTTCACCTACTAGGATCGCGGGGCTTGAGTGGCTTGACCGCCTTATTACGGCGCGGCGCAGTAACGCCTGACTTCAAGCTGGGGCCTGAGCTAGAAAGAGTCCTAAGTTTGATGCAGAAGTATGCCAGCGTTCCAATGAGCATGGCGGATGCGTGCCTAGTCAGGATGACAGAAACATTGGCCAACCCGATAGTTCTGACTACGGACAGGGATTTCCAGGTTTATCGCCGGCACAGTCGGCACGTTGTGCCGTGTAAAACGCCCTGGATGTTGGCGTAAGCGATCTCGTCGTGCCTGGGGGTATTCCTCAATGTCCCCAGCGTTCGCGCCAAGTCTCAAAGCTTAAAATCGCCCACAACAGATATTGCAGATTCTGACCGCCGGCGAGATGCGCCTGCCACACTGCGCGCACGGCAACAGGATCAAAATAGCCGGCCTCGCGCAAACGCGCTTCGGCCAGTAATTCCTCCGCCCAGGCCCGCAATGGCCCGCGCAACCAGGCATCAATGGGAATCCCAAAGCCCATCTTCGGTCGTTCAAAAAGCTTGCGCGGCACATAGCGCGCGAGCACTTCACGCAACACCCACTTGCCGGTGCCCGCGTGAACTTTCCAGGCGTGCGGCATGCGCCAGGCGAGTTCCACCACGTCGCTATCCAGCATGGGCACTCGTGCTTCGAGGCTCACCGCCATGCTCGCGCGATCAACCTTGGTGAGAATATCGCCCGGCAGATAAAGCAAGGTATCCAGCACCATCATGCGCTCGACCATCTCGAGGCCCGCCGGCAGGGCTTGCGCATAGGCCATGATGCTGGCCGGTTCTTGCGCGCCGCGTACCACCTCAGCTGGGTTCTTCCACAACGAAATCATTTGCAGATACATCGCGAGCGGATCATCGATCGCGAGCAGGCTCGCCAGTTTGTGCAATTTGTCGCCCGGCATGGGCTGGCGCAGACGGGACGGCAGCAACGGACCGCAGCGCTCGAACACGCGATCCCAGGTGCCAGGCGACAACGCCGTGAGCGAGCTCGCCAGCACTTTGCGTATCGGCAAGGGCAACCGTTGTTGCCGTTGCCACAAATCGCTCGCGAGCGAATAGCGTGAGTAGCCGGCAAATAATTCGTCGCCCGCATCGCCGGACATTGCGACCGTGACGTGTTGTCTCGCGAGTGCCGAGACCAGGTAAGTCGGAATCTGCGAGGAGTCCGCAAAGGGTTCGTCGTACATCGCAGGTAATAGTGGGATGACTGCCTGGGTTTCCTCCGGACTCACATAGAGCTCCGTGTGATCAGTCCCAAGATGGCTGGCGACGGCCCGCGCAAATGGCGCTTCATCGTATTGCGGCACCGTGAAGCCGATACTGAAAGTTCTAACCGGCCGCGTGCTCTGCGCCTGCATCAGCGCGACTACAGTCGATGAATCGATCCCACCGGACAGAAAAGCGCCCAACGGCACATCCGCCACCATGCGCAGGCGCACTGATTGGCGCAGCGCGGCGTCGAGCATCTGGACACCCGCTTCTTTCGGTTCGCGCAGCGGCGACTGTCGACCCCGCGCGACCGTCTCTAGCAGCGACCAAAAGATGCGCGGCTCCGGCAACTTGCCTTGCATCTCACTGCGCAAAGTGACGAACGTGCCAGGCAGGAGCTTCCGCAGCCCACGATAAATGCAGAACGGATCCGGCACATAGTTGTGGCGCAAGAACAGCGTGAGCACATCGCGGTCAATCTCCGGACGGAAATCCTGCCAGGCATGCAAAGCTTTGAGCTCAGAAGCGAACAGTAACGCACCCCGGTGCCAGCCGTAGTAGAGCGGCTTCTCACCCATCCGATCGCGCGCCAAATGCAATTCGCGGGTTTGGCGATCCCACAGCGCAATGGCAAACATGCCATTGCAGCGTTGCAATGTTGCTTCTACGCCCCAGCGCACGAAGCCTTCGAGAATTACCTCAGTATCGGAGTGACCAACGAAGTGCGCGCCCGTGCTCTCGAGATCTGCGCGCAAGGCGGCGAAGTTATAGATCTCACCGTTGAACACGAGCACATAGCGCCCACATTTGGAATGCATGGGCTGCGCGCCAGCGGGGGAGAGATCGAGAATTGAGAGGCGGCGGTGGCCGAGAGCGATACCAGTTTCTGCGTCTACCCACACGTCGCCGGCGTCGGGGCCGCGATGGTGGAGGGCGGCGGTCATCGCGCGAATTTGCGGGATGAAAGCTTCGCGCGTGGCGGCGCTTGAGGCAGTTAGAAAGCCGGTGATGCCGCACATGGTAAGGGGTTTCGTTTTTTCGCGAGTCAATCGTGACCGACTTGCGGTCGGCACGGGCTATAGTAATACCAGCTGGATGCCTGGTGCGTCCGCGACGACGTCGCGATCAATGCCGTTATTTACTCAGAGCTTTTGATCGCCTACACGCGGATCGAAGATCTCGATGCGCTTGTTATGCGGCATCGGTCTCGATTGTTCCGGGCAAACTACTTATAACGAGTTTTTCTAATGCAACTTTCGCGGTGGCATTGTCAATATCGATGCCAACAAGGTTTCCTTTGTCGTCGTAATCCAACACGATTCCTGCGGAGACTTCTCTGCTCTCCGAGCTGAGATTTCCCGATAAATCGATATAAAGAGAATCAGTGTCTTTGTAATATTTGAGTTTCACGGCTTATAACCTCGATCTGGAAACGCATTATGAATAGTCATACGGTCTTCAAGCGTGATTACGCGTAAGTATCGGTTTCCAAGTTCCGTAATACGAGCCCAAAAGCGATAACGATTGTGCTCCTGAGATTCGCTATGCTCCGCGTTTTCAATAACACGGATGCACCATTCCTTTTTCAGGTAAGGGCGCTTTCTAAGCACTTCGCCCTCAAAATAGTCAGTGAATCGATATTCCTGCATCCCCAGAGGATACCCGGCTTATGACATTCCGTGAATTCGTGCCGCATAACACCGGCTTTAGCATCATCACGATCCCTCGCGAAGCCCTGTTTCTTGCTGGGAAAGTGTTCCTGCAATACCGCGTAGCGGCGGAATAAAGGCCGGGGTGCTGCCGGGATTTTTCATCGGCGCACGTACTTTCCTAGTGGCAAACTTCTCACGCCGTAGTGATCGAGTACGCTGAACGGCACAAATCAAAATTCGGCGCGCGGCCAGCCTGGGCTAGCTCAGCGAGGGAAAACGGCAGCAGGGTGAGGAAGCGATCCTGCCCGCCAGACTCTGAGTCACCCCGGCCAGCAGATCGAATTGCTGCGAGCCCGTGAGCACGAAATGGCCCATCCGGCCTGCGCGGTCCACGATGCCCTGAAGATAGGACAGCAGCACTGGTACCCGCTGCACCTCATCCAGAATTGCACCCTCCGGATAGCGTTCCAGGAAAGACCGCGGATCGTCCTGCGCGAACAAGCGCTGGTCCGGATCCTCAAGCGTGACATAAGGTTTGGCCGGGAAGGCACGCCGCGCCAGCGCAGTCTTGCCGGACTGACGAGGGCCAGTAAGGGCGAGAATAGGGAAGCCCTGAGCCAGGGAGGTCAGCAATGCTTCAGCTTGTCGCGGAATCCACATCGGCTAATTCAAAATCTGGTTTTGAATTAGCGTAACACGTGAAAGGTCGGCGCGCCGCCGCGTGTCGATCGGAATCTCGAAACGCCTCACGACCTCCAGGAGAGAGATTGGGGATGAACAGGCGGTGGTGGCCGACGGCGATGCCGGCATGAGGTTTCCTAGGGTTCGCCCAGGGTTGTTGTGCCACTTCCAAGGGGAGTAAACAGCGGTCGAATCCCGGCAAGTTATCGGCGATAGGTTTCGACGTAACTTGCGGCACATTGCTCGATGCCAAATTGCTTTTCTACGCGCGCACGTGCGGCGCTTCCCCACTCACGACGCTTAACAGGATCTGCGGCAAGTTCCCCTAAGGCTGCCGCAAGTGCCGCAGCATTTCGCGCTGGCACCACGCGGCCATGCTCACCATCTCTGATTGCTTCCGCGTTACCGCCGACTGCCGTGACCACCATCGGCAAACCAGCGGCCATACCCTCCAGAATCGCGTTGCTGAAGCCCTCTTCGTGCGATGGCAATACGCCGATGTCAGCCGCAACTAAATACGGATAAACATCCGCGACGCTGCCTGCGAACCGCACATGCGCTGCGATGCCAGCGGATAACGCTTGTTTTTTGAGTGCTTCACCAATTCCGTCATCTCGTCCGACCAGACACAACATCCAGTCGCGCGGCAAGGTGTCACGCAGTTGGGCCAACGCGGTTATCAAATCGGCATGTCCTTTGTACGCAATGAGATTCGCCACCGTCACGAAAATCAACGCGCCATTCGACAGCTTAAGTGCTGCGCGCGCCGAAGTTTTATCCAATTCGCGGGACATTAGCGCCACACCGTTATAAATAATGCCAAGGCGTGTCGGGTCGACATTTTCGCCCAGCAGCTCGCGGGCAACCGCTGCAGAATTCGCGAGCACCGCGTCCATCGACCGGTGCAGAACGCGTTCCAGTAGACGGACACCAGGATAGCGGCGCTGATAGGTTGCCAACCCACGACGACTCATCACGCGGAGCGCAGCACAGCGCCAGGTTGCGAAAAAGCCGACCAGATAGGCGGCTGGAAGAAAAAAATGCAGGATGTTGGGAGGCTCGCGACGCACCAATGTGCGCAACTCATAAGCGGCGCGCAAAAGCCCACGCCAGCCACGCCGCCGTTGCCCCTGTCCGGCTACCCGGATGCCTTGTTTGACCAGTTCCGCCGCGAGCGGACCCTCCGGTTTAAAGGCGAAGACCGTGATCTGAAAGCCGGCCTGTACCAGCAACGGTAATGTGCAGGCGAGATGGCGCTCGGTGCCACCAAGTTCCAGCTGCCCAATCACTACCAGCACGCTTGGATTCATGGTCGCCGAGGAACTTAAGGTTTGCATCGACAGTTCACCCTAGCACCAGATCCAAAAGGTGCGTGACTCGATGCTGGTAAGTATGGTGCGCCAACGCGTACGCATGTGCCTCGTCCGTAATCCGGGTTCTTTCGATGGGATCTTTGAAGCGTGCGATGACTTCGCCGGCATCCGACAGATCCGCACGAACGCTGAAGTAGTGTCGGCCGGCCTCCAGGATCCCGTTGTACTCGCCTTCCAGCAGAATCTGGCAGGTCTGCGCGCCTATCGCCTCGAAATGACGCGAAGAAATTGCCTTGCCGGAAACCGGGTTCGAATAATTGACAAAGAATTGTTGATAGACGTCCGTGAATGAAGCAGCAGGGTGGGATGCGAGAAATTCGACCACTGCGCGCTCGGTGCGGTCGTCGCGCTCCAGATAAAAAGTGCCGGATTCGGCGCCGACGATACCGTGGCAACTGCTCAAAAATCGGTGCCAACGTGCGCCGGACTCTCGCGAATAGGCGATATCCACATGTAATCCTTGACGGGATCCGTGCTGCTTAAAAAATTCCAGGATTCGTGTCCTTTGCTCATCACCAATTGAGTACGGATATAAATCGCCACGAAATCCCACGTCAATCACGCGCGGAATTTTAAGCGGATGGTAACGCGTGGGATTCAGCGCGGCAGGTGCCGGCAGAACGCGCGAACGCGTGCAGTCAGCATAGAGCCAAGTTGCAGCGGTCATCGGCAGTTGGCTGGCGATAAAATCTGCGTCGATATCGCGCGCGAAAGCGATCTTCGCCGGCATCCGAGTGTATTCATTACCAAAGAAAGTGAGCAGCTTGCCTTTGCGCCCGAGCAGTGTGGATGAGAGCTTAGAGATCAGACTGATGTCATCGCCCGCCGCCGAATGCAGAATCACGATGAGCGGCGCAGTTTGCGCCAGCCGCCGAATACGCGGCCATTCCCCCAAATCGACAATATTGCAGCAGACAGGTTGCAGCCTCGGGGCGCTTCGAAAAGCGTCCAACCAATCGATCACATAGGACAGAGAGGCATAGGAATTGCGATTGAGCACGCCAAGGTATCGCCCAATCCCCGTGGGCGCTGGACTTTCGAGCGAGCCCAGCGCGCCCGTGATACTCGCCATGGTCTCCACTAGCGCACCGCGCGTACTCGGCACCCGTCGCGCGTACAAGATCAGGGCGGCAGTGCGTTCAGTCACCTGACAAAATCAGGCTCAGCTGGACGCCAGCTTCACGCGCGGAGGGTGAAGGGCTGGCGCTCATCGCATGGACGGCAAATCCAACAGGCAGCGCGCCACGATATCCGCCGCGTGCCCCTCGCCATAGTCCTTGATCTCGCGGCGCGCGGCGTAATCGGGACCCTGCCATAAGCGATTCCAACCGCAGTCGATGGTTTCAGTCCACTCCGTTTCGTCACGCAAGGTCACACAGGGTTTGCGATGAAAGTAGGCTTCCTTCTGGACTCCCCCTGAATCCGTATAGACCGCCACGGCGCCCGCCAGCAAGCGCGTCATATCGAGGTAACCAAGCGGCGCACAGATCGTGAGGCACCCGAAATCGAGCCCGAGCGCGTGCACTCTCGCCGTCGTGCGAGGATGCACAGGAAAGACGATTGGATGCTCAACCGCACGCGCCTGCAGCCACCGCAGAATTTCGGCGAGGCGTGCGGGATCGTCGGTGTTCTCGGCACGGTGCACGGTGGCGAGCGCGTAGCGCCCGTCGCTCACGCGCAGATCGTCCAACACGCCGGAGTGCTTGTCGGCAATTTCCCGGGCCAACAAGGTCGCGTCGTACATCACGTCGCCAATGTGATGCACGCCGCGCGTAATCCCCTCTTGCGCCAGATGCCGTACCGCAGCCAGCGTCGGGCACAGCAGAAGATCGCTGACGTGATCGGTTAGTACACGGTTGACCTCTTCCGGCATCCGCCGATTGAAAGATCGCAAACCCGCTTCGATATGCACCACCGGAATGTGTAACTTGCTCGCCACCAAGGCCCCTGCGAGCGTCGAGTTCGTATCCCCGTAAACCATGACGGCATCAGGACGTTCGTCGATGACGACGGGTTCGAGCGCGAGCAACATGCGCCCGGTCATCTCGCCGTGGCCGCCGCCATGAATTTCCAGGTTGTGATGCGGCGCCG
>JANOVQ010000385.1:0-3459 GCA_031417495.1 Pseudomonadota bacterium
CGATGTCGATGCTGGATTCACGCTGGCGTACGTCATGAACCGGATGGGCGAAGGTACTGTCGGCGATGATCGGGCGCACACACTGTTGCGCGCGATTTATGCGTCGCTCGATAACGCATGAAGATACTTATGAAACGTGGAAAGTACACACAACGAATCCCGGTTAGCCTTTGAAGTGTCTTATGTGGGGGGCCGCACTGTCGTCGCGCTTGTTTAGTGTGATCGTAGGTCCAATGCCAGTCCGCCCGCTGCCGAACTTTGATGGGTGCCTCCTAATAGAGCAACGTTGAAAGGAAACTGAAAAGCGACTGGAAACGAACATCCAGCAAAATAGGAGACAATCATGCGCAAATCATTACTGGCCGGCCTAATTGCGCTGGCAGCCGCAGGTCCAATCGCCTGCGCCGACACAACGTCATCGCAGACGACCACTACTTCAACCACCACTACAGTCAGTCCGGCGAGTCGCGATTATAGCTCCAGAAAGTCCGAGCAACGGCTCGATCAAAACGGAAATGTGATCAAGAAAAGCCAGACGTATCAAAGCCCGGACCCGCTCACTGGTGACTCGAGCCTGAAATCTTCGACCACGATTGAGCGTCCCGACGGTACAACGCATACCGTCGAGATCGAGCGCACGACCGATGGAAATTCCAATGACACAACTGAGGTCGAACGGCGCACAACTACAAGACCGAACCCTTAGAAATCCCGAGATAGAACGTCTCGTCGCCATCCGAAGGGCACGCCAACCGTTACCTGCAAACTCTCAATACTGCGCCGGTCTGCGCCACAGTCAGTGTCGATGCTGTGGGCTTCTTCGCATGGGTCATCGGCGGCGCGCTCGATTCGGCACTTGCCGCAAATTGCCTGACTTTTACCTGGAACGGGCGCTGCTGGCGGCGAGGATTGCCGCCGAGCGCTGTGTGGCGACGATGACCGCAAGGATGCGCAGTCGACGACGTCGCTTTTGAATGCAGTCATCACATCCAGATCAGAATGATGAACAACGACTACCGCCTCCTGCTGCTGACGTCCATTCCAGGTGCGACCGAACAAGTGACCGCAATCGCCGCGCGGCACTTTCATGCGCCGACCGTCATATTCTGGGAGATGGGCAATACGGCGACCAAGCCCGAGGTCATGGCGCAGATCGAAGCCTGTGACTACAACCTGATCATTTCGCATGTCAGCGGCGTAATCCTGAAGGCCCGTCATCTGCAACGGGCGAGCTTTGGTGCCGTCAATATTCATCCCGCGCCGCCAGAACATGGCGGCTGTTGGGGGGTGTGGTGTCAGCCGGTCGTGCAGCGCGCAGCGCGCAGCCATCACGGCGTTACCGTGCACGAGATAGACGAAGAAATCGATCATGGCCCGATCTATCTGGTCGAGCGCTGGGAAGTGCCTGTCACCGCCAGCATCGAAGACGTATTTCTGCGCAGTGTGGCCGATTGCACCCAAATGCTGGAACGGGTCTGCGAGCGTATCGCGCACAGTAAGGTAGGTTCACGCTGTTTCACGCCGCTTGCCGAGCAATGGGACGCGCATAACCGGCACACGGCTATCGGCGAGATTCGGCGCTGGTTCGCGGCGCTCGATCCCCAGCATGCTGCGCACCACGAGCGGGTGTTCCTGAATCACCCGCGCGCCATCATCAACCCACCGTATTTTGACGACCTCTAGCAGACTGTGGGCCTGGGGCAGGCACAGGGCTAATTCATCTCAACGCAGCGATCGCGGCGCCTGGTGCCGGCCGCACCTTAATCGCCACCTCGATGTTGAAGGGAAACCGCAGCGGCTGTTGTCTTACATCGGCGGCGTGAGCAACTACCGCAAGTTCGGCGACGAGGCCAAGGCCAGCGGTTACGCGGGGTTCGAGCTGGAAACAGCGCATCACACACGGTAGGTGACGATTCCGGTTTATTCTGTCAGCCCATCCGGAATGTAATTGCTCAGACCTATGGCCCTCAAAAAATCCGAACTCTATTCCTCGCTCTGGCAATCCTGCGACGAACTGCGCGGCGGCATGGATGCCAGCCAGTACAAGGACTATGTGCTGGTGCTGCTGTTCGTGAAATATGTGAGCGACAAGTTCGCCGGCCAACCGTTTGCGCCGATTACGATTCCCGCCGGGGCGAGCTTTGCCGACATGGTCGCGCTCAAGGGCAAGACCGACATCGGCGATCAGATCAACAAGAAAATCCTCGCTCCGCTGGCGCTCGCGAATAACCTCTCGGATTTTCCGGACTTCAATGATCCGAACAAGCTCGGCAGCGGCAAGGATATGGTCGAGCGGCTCGGCAATCTGGTCGCCATCTTCGAGAATCCAGCGCTCGATTTCTCACAGAACCGCGCGGATGGCGACGATCTGCTGGGCGACGCTTACGAATATCTGATGCGGCATTTCGCGACCGAGAGCGGCAAGAGTAAAGGCCAGTTCTATACGCCCTCCGAAGTCAGTCGCGTGATCGCACAGATTCTTGGCATTCGTTTCGCGAACACCACGAACAACACCACGGTCTACGACCCGACCTGCGGCTCCGGCTCGCTGCTCCTGAAAATAGGGGATGAGGCTCGCCACGGCAAAGACGTGCGAGTCACGCTCTACGGGCAGGAGAAGGATTCCTCCACCGCCGGCCTCGCGCGCATGAATATGATCCTGCACGACTGCGCCACGGCGGAGATCAAGCAGGGCAACACGCTCGCCAATCCGCTGTTTACGGAGGGCGATAACTTAAAGACATTCGATTATGTCGTTGCCAATCCGCCCTTCAGCGATAAACGCTGGAGCACCGGCCTGCATCCGAATGAGGGCGGCAGATCCGAGGCTCCTGGCGAGCAGCAGGCGTCGAAGGATTACGGGCGATTCGCAGGCTACGGCGTGCCGCCCGTCAAGCAGGGCGATTATGCCTATCTGCTGCATATCCTCCGTTCACTCAAGCGCACGGGGCCCAATCATGGCGGGAAAGGCGCGTGCATTCTGCCGCATGGCGTGCTCTTCCGGGGCAATGCCGAAGGTCTCATCCGGCGCAATCTCGTTCAGCGCGGCGTGATCAAGGGCATCATTGGGTTACCGGCGAATCTCTTCTACGGCACAGGGATCCATGCCTGCATCATCATGTTGGACAACGAAGATGCCCAGGCCCGCAAAGGCATCTTCATGATCGATGCTTCCAAAGGTTTCCGGAAGGATGGCAACAAGAACCGCCTGCGTGAGCAAGATCTCCACCGCATCGTGGATACCTTCACACGGCAGGTCGAGATCCCCGGCTACGCACGCATGGTCCCCGTGGCTGAGATCAGCGATCCGAAGAACGACTACAACCTGAATCTGCCGCGTTACATCGACAGCACCGAGCCCGAGGACTTGCAGGACATCACGGCGCATTTGCGCGGCGGCATCCCGGAGCGCGACGTTGATGCGCTCGACCGGTACTGGCAGGTGATTCCTAACGTGCG
>JANOVQ010000386.1:0-2970 GCA_031417495.1 Pseudomonadota bacterium
AACTCGCCACGATAGGTCATGGTGAGCGCCTGCAGCGGTATTTGCACGGTAACTTCAAGGCCGCCGGCAGCAAAGCGCGCGTTATCCGTGATCCGCGGCCGCTGAAACTGGCAGGCGATGCGCCCGTCCGGCAAATACAGGCACACCGCGAGCTCGGCATAGCCCTCGTGGGCGCGATTACCGAGCCGCATCCAGCCACCCCAGCGTCGCGCGTGATCGAAGGCGTTCATGTACACGCTTTCGTTGAAATGCGCCTCGACCGAGGGCGGGTGCGGAAATTCGTCGGCGGGCGAGAGTAAGTAGGATGCCATGACATTACGCGTGACTGAAGAAAGTGCTGTAATCCTAATGCGGACGCGGTCGCTTGGCGACCTACGCAGGCGGAATTAAGCGAACAAATTTAAGAGGAGATCCCCATGCGTTTCGGCTTTATGGAAGACTTTCGCAATCCAGTGAAATGGCGCAAGCCCTTTCCTGCTTTCTACACCTCCATCATCGACCAGATAGTGCGTGCCGAGGCACTGGGTTACGACAACGTCTGGTTGACCGAACATCACTTCACGGAAGATGGCTATAACCCCGCGATGTTTCCGACTGCCGCCGCCATCGCGGCGCGCACCAGCCGGATCCGGATCGGCACCTTTATCCACCTGTTGCCGTTTTCTCATCCGGTGCGCGCGGCGGAAGACCTTGCCTGTGTGGATATTCTCTCCAACGGCCGCATCGACTACGGCATCGGCCAGGGCTATTCCTATCACGAGTGGAATGCGTTCTGTATGAACCGCAGCGAACGCGGCGTGCGCATGCGTGAAGGCATCGACCTCATGGTCAAGCTGTTTACGCAGGAGAATGTGACCTTTAACGGTCGTTTCACGCAGGTCAAAGACATGACCCTGTCACCCAAATCCGTGCAGCAGCCGCATCCCCCGGTGTGGGTCGGCGCGCGTGGGCCGAAAGCGATCAAGCGCGCTGCGGAAATGGGCTATCACCTGATGGCGACCCTCGGTCCCGATCCGGCGCCACTGTATCAGCAGACTTTGCGCGACACTGGGCGCGATCCGGCGGACTTCAAGATTTGCCAACTCCGCATGGTGTACTGCGCGGAGACCGAAGATCAGGCCTGGGCGGAATGCCAGCACCATCTGTTCCATCTCTTCGATTTCTATCAGGACATCCTGTCTGAGGCGAACGACGCCGAAGGCGATGACCAGCCGCTGCCGATTACGCGCGCCGAAGACATTCGCGATTCACCATTGGCTGAGGGGCTGATGATCGGCACTACGGCGCAAGTCGCGCGCAAGATGGAAAAATTCTGCGCGGATTACCAATGCACGGATTTCATCATGGACTGTCAGTTCCCCGGCCTGAACCCGCAGCTCGGCACACGCTCGCTCGAATTATTCGCGAAGGAAGTGATGCCGGCGTTGCGGGGGAAGTAGGACGAGACGCGCGTCGGCGATGAGAATCTAGCCCCGTCATCCCGGGCGAAGCCGCGCGAGCGGCGTAGACCCGGGATCCAGGGGCGCAGAAAATTCCGAATGGATCCCGCCCCGGATATTTGCTTCGCAAATTCCGGGGTGACGTCTATAAGCGCTGCGCGCTTTCCGGGATGACGGGCGTTAACGAAGGTTTAGATCTTCGCCAGCGCGTCGATCAAATTGCCATACAGCCCGGTCAACATCGTCTTGACCTCGGCGTCCGGCGCGCCCTTCGCGACCCAGTTACTGCCCCACACCACGCGACAGCCACCGCCGGCAGCATCGGACAAAGTCACCACGGCATGGTAATACTCAAGCGGCAGCGGACAGGGCGCCACGATGGAGTATGAAAAGACGGCCTGCTCATAGGCCGCTTCGAGACGCTCGACGACTTCGCCTGGAGCGTCCTTGAGTTTGATCGTGCGGACAGCTCCGACGCCGCTGCCGGTCAACGTGCAGGATTCGACCGCATCGCCGAGGAGCTTGCCGACGCCGCCAAAATCCATCAGCGCGGCAAAAACTTTGGAACGTGCGACGGGAATTGTCTTATCGACAACGACTGAATAACCCATGTGAAACCTCCGGAGATTGAGCTGTTTTGAGTGGAGTCCGACGCACTGTCGCGTTCGGCGTGGGATGCAGAGTGCAGGATCTGGGGCAGCGGAGCAACCGCCCGCGCCGCGTTGACTAAGCCTAAACGCGGAGCGTGCGCGTCCAGCCGTAGGGATCGGGCCGCAGCCCAAACTGGATGCCGGTCAGCGTGTCGAAGAGGAGACGCGCGACCGGTCCCGGCTGTCCATTGCCTACCTGGATGTGCTGTCCCTGGTAACCGAGCCGGCCGACCGGCGCAATCACGGCGCCAGTGCCCATCCCGAACACCTCGGTGATCCGGCCGCGCTGGATATCGCTCAGAACTTCAAAGAAATCGATGCGTTCCTCGCGTACCGTAAGCCCCGCATCGCGGGCCAGAATCAAACAAGACTCGCGCGTAATTCCGTGCAGGATCGCGCCTGAAAGGAGCGGCGTGCGCAGCACCTTGCCGTCCTCCACGAACGCGATATTCATCGCCCCGACCTCATCGACATAGCGACGTTCCACCGCATCCAACCACAGCACCTGCTGATAACCGAGCGCGATGGCTTCTTCCGTCGCCTTGATGCTGCCGGCGTAATTCCCGGGGGTTTTCGCTTCGCCGGTACCGCCGCGCACGGCGCGCACATAGTCGTGCGGCACGTGCACCGCCACAGGCGCAAAGCCGCCTGCAAAATAGGGTGCCACCGGGCTCAGGATAATGAAGTGCAAAAACTCGCGCGGCGCGCGGATCGCCAAATCTTTCTCGGTCGCGATCATCACTGGGCGAATATATAACGCTGTCTGGGGCTGGCTCGGAACCCAGCGAGCTTCCAAGGTCACGAGTTGGGTGATCGCGGCAAGATGCTCAGCAACGGGCACCTCCGGCATGCCCATGCGTGCGGCTGAGTGATTGAAACGC
>JANOVQ010000387.1:0-1556 GCA_031417495.1 Pseudomonadota bacterium
CGTTCGCAACGTTGCGCGAGCCGCTCGTCATGGGTGATGAGTACCAAGGTTGTGCCGGCTTCCTGGTTGAGTTCGAACATGAGATCGATCACTTGCGTCGCGGTGCGCGCGTCCAGATTACCGGTGGGTTCATCGGCGAACAGCAGTACCGGTTGCGTGCAGAACGCGCGTGCAAGCGCCACGCGCTGTTGTTCGCCACCAGATAACTGCTGCGGCAAATGCCCGGCGCGCGAAGTCAGTCCAACCCGTTCAAGCGTGGCCCGCGCCAACTCACTGGCCTGCGGTCGGTTGCCGAGTTCAAGTGGCAATAAGACGTTTTCGAACGCGGTGAGGGTGGCGAGCAGATGGAATTGCTGAAAGACGAAGCCAATGCGCTGATTACGCAGGCGCGCCCGGCCGTCTTCATCGAGGGCGTTCAAATCCTGACCATCAACGACCACTCTGCCCGCGCTCGGCGCGTCGAGGCCTGCCAGCAAACCCAGCAAGGTCGATTTGCCGGAGCCCGAAGCACCGACGATCGCGCAGGAAGTGCCGCGCGCGAGTTCAAAGTTGATATCATCAAGCACCCGCAACAATCCTTCGGGGCCTGCAAATTCTTTGCTCAAACGTTCGGCAATGATCAAGCCGCTTGTCAAATGTCTGCTCTTGTTAGTTTGGGCAACCGAGCCAGTGTTGGCAGCGCCGGCTGCGTCGACCATCTTGGTGTTGGGCGATAGCCTGAGTGCGGCCTATGGCATCAAGCCTGAGGATGGCTGGGTTGCGTTGCTGGAAGATCGTCTGCAAAGCGCAGGCTATCCGTATCGGGTGATAAACGCGAGTATCAGTGGCGACACCACCAGCGGCGGGCGCCGGCGCTTACCCGCGTTGCTCGCGGCCCATCATCCGCAACTGGTACTGATCGAATTGGGCGCAAATGACGGATTGCGTGGGGTTCCGCTGTTTGAAATCCGCAAGAATTTCTCGATCATGCTGGCCGCCATCGCGAAGCTCAAAGCGCATGCCCTGATTCTACGGATGCGTCTGCCCCCGAATTACGGGCCGCAATACACCCAGGGCTTCGACGCGCTCTACGATCAGTTTGGAGAAGCGGCCCAAGGTGTTACGCTCGTGCCGTTTTTCCTGTCTGACGTCATTCTGGAGCCGACCCTAATGCAAGCCGACGGATTGCATCCCACCGCCGCCGCGCAGCCGCGCCTGCTGAACGCAGTGTGGCCGAGTTTGCACGGCCAACTGCTCCCCAAACCAGTGCCGCCGCCGTGAAATTTTGTAGCCAGTGCGGCACCGGGAACATGCGCTGGGAAGTGCCAAGCGGCGACAATCGTCCACGCCATGTGTGCGGCGACTGCAATGAGATTTTCTACCAGAATCCAAAAATCGTCGTGGGCTGTATCCCGGAATGGGAAGACACCATTCTGCTCTGCCGGCGGGCGATTGAGCCGCGGCATGGTTATTGGACATTGCCCGCCGGCTTTATGGAAAACGGCGAAACCACCCAGGAAGCTGCCGAGCGTGAAACGCTTGAAGAAGCGAATGCGCGGGTCGAGCTTCTCGGCCTG
>JANOVQ010000388.1:0-3855 GCA_031417495.1 Pseudomonadota bacterium
GCCAGGTTGAGCCGCTGGTGAGCTTCGCCCGCTCCAGCAACACGATGTCCTTGAAGCCAAGACGCGCGAGGTGATAAGCCGTACTGCAACCAATAATGCCGCCGCCGATGATGACGACTTGTGCGGCGGATGGAAGCGCAATCATGATCTGCCTGCGGTGAAGGTGTCGTAAGCGCGTTCGAAGCGTGCCAGATAGTCGGCAGTGTAGGCAACATAGTCAAATTCAATCCGCGAGTGGATTTCAGAAACCATGCTCCAGGTCGCTTCGCGCAGCAGCGAGGCGCATTTCATCGCGGCGAAACCCCGACGGGTCTGCACGTTTACCGGCTGGCCAAAGTAGCTGTCCAGCAACATCGTCTCGAGCTCGGGCGGGAATTCGTTGTTCGATGCGAGATTCGCGAGATCGAACAGCGGACTGTTGAAGCCTGCGTAGTCCCAGTCGAGCAACCACAGGCGCGTACCATCGTCGAGCAGGTTTGCAGCCAGCAGATCATTGTGACCGAAGACAATCGAAACCGGCCCCAGTGCCTGTTCCAGTTGCGCATTATTTTGCGCGAGCACCGCCAGATCGATGTCGAATGGATTCGCGTGCTGCTCGGCGAGCAGACGCAGATAATGACGAATCACCTGGAACACCCAGAAGATCAGCGCCGGTCCCCGAAAATGGTGAGGGATGTCATGATGGCAGCGGTGCACCAGAGCCGCGATGCGCCCAAGATTGCGCGGTTCGCGCACATCTTCCGGCGCCAGCGTATGACCCTCGATGAAACGGCTCACGAGACAGCCGTGGCCCGCGTATACCACCTCCGGTGAAAGGCCTGCCGCGTGTGCCGCGCGCGCGGCGGCGAGTTCATTGAAACGCAGCACGCCATGTTCCGGAATATCACGACCCAGGCGCACAACAAAGTGCTGTGCATGCCGATCACTGACCCGGTAGTTGCGATTGGTGATGCCGCCGAGGAGCGGCGTGATGTCGATCCCGCCCGACCAGCAGGGTAACGCGCGGATTTGATCGTCGAAGGCGTTGTCCTGCATGCGGGCTTTCCAGACTTTTATCCGTCGCGACTATACCCTTGCAGATGAGGCGCATGAGCGGAAGATGCGCGCTCGCTGAGTCTGCCACCCGCTTTAGATCCTGTGCTCACCGCCGCTATCCAGCTTGAACGACAGCCAGACGGAGACCTGGAATGAAAGTGCGCAACACACTCTGCCTCGGGTTGGTCGCCAGCGCCTTGGGCGCTTGTGCGACCCCGCAAAATCCTAGCGCGCCGCTCGCTGATGCCAGACGCGGTGCGGTGCGTGGGATTTACGTCGAAGTCGCGCCTGATATCTACCTCGAACGCGCGCTCGTTGGCGACGCCCCGGGCACAGCATGGGCGCAGGTGGCGCTGGCTGAACAGCCGGCGACGACTGTCAGGGCGCGGATTGCGCCCGGCCAACTGCTCGCCGTCGGCGACACGGTACGCCTGCAACTGGCCGGCCCCCACACGTATGAAGCGGAGTTACTGCCAGAGATTTCGCGAGTAGTGGCTGTTATGCCGCGGGCAACCGGCCCGACGATGTCGACCATGGTTACGCCCGTTGACCGCATTTTCCTCGGCACCTTGGCCCGCGAGTGACGAGCAAGGCCAAGTAGCGGAGCAGCAACACCGACCACCACAAAAGCCAGAGGAAGCGTAGACCAGTCGCCGCGTCCTCCGGCGCTCGGCACAGTGGACGCTATTTCCGCTGCGCTATCGTGGCGCCTTGCCCTGCAGCCAATGGCTCACACTGCACACCCCGTTCAACTGCCGTTTCCAGCTTGATTTAAGTCCATTCCGGACTTCCACGCAGGGCATTTCCCAGTCAGGCTTGGCGTCACCTTTACTCGAAACAGTGAATCAAACGGCCCCGTGCTGCAGGCGGAGATGACGTTTCCCCACGCTTGATGGCTATAATTCAAGCGCGTTCTGATAAACACCTATCAACTCACTAAATTATAGAAAAATAATTTTGAATTCATGAGTCAAGGTAGCCGGTTGCGAACCACCTCCAACCTGATCCGACTTGCCGTCGAAGGTAGCGCAACGCGGCGCTGGCTGGCGCTCCTTGTGCTCGCTGGCTGGAGCGTTGTCGCCTATTCCCAGGAGGCCCCCGGGTTCCTGGTCGAACGCTATGAAATCGTCGGCGAGAATCCCCTGGATGCGGCGGCGACAGCGAAAATCCTCGCGCCGCATATCGGCTTGAAACATAGCCTGGACGAACTCGGCGCGGCCGCGCAGGCGTTGGAAAAAGGGCTCCGCGCCAAGGGCCTGGTGTTTTACAAGGTCACGCTGCCCCCGCAGACCATCGAGAACAAGACGGTCCAACTCGCACTACAGCCACTGAAAATTGGCGCGATCAACGTGAGTGGCAATCAGTTTGTAAGCGCTGACAACGCGCGGCGAGCGCTGCCCCAGTTGAAAAGCGGCGAGACTCCCGCCCTGAAATCGTTATCGCGTGGCTTGAGTCTCGCCAATGATCATCCGGTGCGGCATCTGGCCCTGAATCTCAAGGAAAGTCCGACGCCGGGAACGATCGACGCGGAACTGCAGGTCGAGGATGCGCGGCCCTGGTCGATCTTCACCAATCTCACGAATGTCGGCACCAAGGATCTCGCGCGATTACGACTTTCCGTTGGTGCGCAGCACGCGAACCTGTTCGATCGCGATCACACATTTACCGTGATCTACACCACTGCGCCGGAAAAACCGGCGGACGTGAAGCAGTTCGCGATGAACTACCGCATCCCATGGTATGCGGTAAGCGGCGTCGCAAGTGCCTATTACGCGCACTCGGATGTCGACAGCGGGCGGATTCAGGACGTGTTCGATGTGAGCGGTGCCGGCGACTTCTATGGTTTCGCTTATAGCCAATATCTGTCTCCGCTCGGTCAATATAAACATCAAGCGGGGATCGGCCTCGACGATCGCGGTTTCTCCAATAACATCGCGTTTCTGGGGCGCCCGATTGGCAACGATGTGCGCAGCCGGCCAATCAATGCGCGGTATCAGGGCGAGTATCGTGGGGACAATTTCGTCGCCAGTTTTAACGCGAGCTATGTGCACAATACCGGCGGCGGGCACACCAACGACGCGCGCAGCTACACCCTGGCACGCGCCGGTGCCAAGCCGAACTGGGATGTTTTCCGCTACGGCGCGCAAGTGACTGTCGCTCTGCCCAAGGGTTGGCAAACGCGTGGCGTGTTCGAAGCACAGGAAGCAGGCGAGCCGCTGATCCCAGGTGAGCAATTCGGTGTGGGTGGCGCCAATTCAGTGCGCGGATTTGAGGAGCGCGGGGTCACCGGCGACGAAGGTCAGCGCGCAAGCTGGGAACTCTGGACCCCGTCGCTGCCGTATGACTTCCGGCTGCTCGGCTTTCTCGACGCTGGCCATGTCGATCGCGAAAACACCTTGCCCGGCGAGTTCGGTCACGACGTGATCGTCAGTGCAGGGGCGGGCGCGCGTTGGCAGTGGCGCAAATATCTCGCCGTCGCCGTGGACTACGGGCACTCACTCAGCGCCGCCAACGACCCCTCGGCGGGCGGCGTGAAATGGAATTTCAGCATCCTTTTGCGGTACTGACCTGTTTGCAACGTAAACAAACTATACCTGCGCGAAGTTCCGCGTAGCACTAAGCTCGCAAATAGACTATGAAGTCGGGATAACCAAGCGACCGCCCGAAAAAAAGCCGCGATAATCATCGCTGGAGCGAAGGATATGGAATTCAGGCTGGCACCATGGTGGGTGGGGCTCGCTGTTGGAGTCTTGAGCGGCTCTGCTGTGCAGGCCAATCCGACCGGCGCAGAAGTCGTGAATGGCGTGGTGGGTTTAAACG
>JANOVQ010000389.1:0-3324 GCA_031417495.1 Pseudomonadota bacterium
GGCCGACACCCAATAAAATCTGCACCCCAATCACGGTCCCATGATCAGGAAGTCCCAAGCGACACAGATACATTTTCGAATGCGCCTCTGTGCCATGTCCTGACTGCACGAGCTGGGCACTCATCTGCACGGTACGCAACACATAGGTGACATAAGTCCCCACCAGGGCCAGCGCGAGGAGTCCGCGCAGTAGGCGATTGCCCTCGGGCAGGAACAAACCGACGATCGCAAACCCGAAACCGACCAGGAAAAATCCGAGATCGCGGGTGAGCCCGCTGCGTTCCGGGCGCACATGGCCGAGCCAGCCGCGTCGAAAAACCACCGCAATCCCGGTCACCATCATGCTCAATGTGGCGAGCATAAGCGGTGCGCCGAGGATCGCGCCGACACCGATTTCCGCGTTGACCTCCGCATTTGCAGTGCCTGCGAAGACGGCGACAATGGGAATCGTGCTTTCTGGCATCGCGGTCGCCATCGCCGCAAACAGCGAACCAGTCACCCCGTCGGACAGGCCCATGCGCTCACCAAAATGTTCGATGGAGTTCGTGAACAATTCCGCCGCAATCAGGATGATCACCAACATCAGCAACAATTGCGGCACTACACTCATGCTAACCTCGACAGTCCAGAGCCCTCGTCTCGTTAGCGACTAGGCATCCCGGCTCTGTTTTTTTGAATTTGGAACGGACGCGCGTGGACACTCTATATCTGAAGGCGTTCTTGCTCGGCATTGTTGAGGGACTGACCGAATTCTTGCCGGTTTCCAGTACGGGACACTTAATTATCGCGAACGATTGGCTCGACTTCGAGGGTCACCGGGCCGCTTCTTTTGATGTCTTCATCCAGCTTGGTGCCATTCTATCGGTGTGCTGGCATTACCGCACCCGCCTAACTGGGCTGCTGCATGAAATCGGCCACAGCGCGCCGGCGCAGCGCTTCGCCATGAATCTCGCGCTGGCCTTCCTACCCGCCGCGGTAGTCGGTTTTCTAGTGCATGACCAAATCAAACGTGTGCTGTTTTCACCAATAGTGGTGGCCTGGGCCTTGATTATTGGCGGCGCTGCCATTTTGATCATCGAACGCTCTGTCGCAGCCCCGCGCGTGACCGCCACCGATGAACTCTCCGCCCGCCAAGCCCTGCAGATTGGCTGCGCGCAGGTGTTGGCCTTGATTCCGGGCGTCTCTCGCTCGGGGGCCACGATCATGGGCGGCATGCTCAGTGGTCTGGATCGCCGCACCGCCACTGAATTTTCATTCTTTCTTGCGATCCCGGTGATGTTCGCCGCGACTTTTTTCGATCTCGCCAAGAGCTGGCAACACCTGGGCGCATCCGATGTGGGCGTTTTTGCAGTAGGGTTTGTGACGGCCTTCGTCAGTGCGCTGTTGTCCATCAAGCTGCTGCTACGCTTCGTGTCCCAGCACAGCTTCGCAATCTTTGCCTGGTATCGAATCGTGTTCGGCGCGTTTTTGTTGTGGTACTACGCAACCTAACCTCGCGCGCGGCGTTGTGTCCCTCATCGCGGCGAAGCCTACAAGTGAATCCCCATGCCCGTGAACGCCTTTAGGCGCCATGGCCAGGCAGGATATGCCTGGTGGATAGATCTATATAGCAAGAATATCGTTCCGCCGCGGGCGGCCGCCACCTAGACTGCCGGCCAACCTGCAATCCGGCTAGCGAAGGAGTTCGGGCGTGTCATCGATGGCGACTTTACAGCTTCAACCACTCCCCAGCCGTGAACAAATCTCGCGCCTGACCCAGACGGTCAGCGATTTGAGTCACGAACAATTAATTTGGGCGAGTGGCTATTTAGCTGGCCTTGCCGCCAATCGTGCGGCCTCGCCGGTGCCCACCTTCAATCCTCCCGAACCTGTGAAAGCGGGCCGGACCCTTACCGTTTTTTTCGGCTCCCAGACCGGTAACAGTCGGCGCCTGGCCGAACTGCTGCACACCCAGGCGCTCAGTGCCCAAGTGCCCGTTAAATTAGTGAACCTCGCCGATTACTCGCCACGTCTGTTGAAGCAGGAAACTGCGGCGCTGTTTGTGATCAGCACGCAGGGCGATGGGGATCCACCGGAAGATGCGGTGTCGTTCTTCGAATTTCTGAGCGGAACCAATGCCCCGCGCCTGGACAAGCTTAAATTCAGCGTGCTGTCACTGGGTGATTCCAGTTATCCCTATTTCTGTCAGGCCGGCAAGATCCTTGACACGCGTCTGGCGGAACTTGGCGCAAGCCGGCTCCAGCCCCGCGTGGATTGCGATCTCGACTTCGCGGCGGCGGCAACTGCCTGGACCGAGCAGTCGCTCAAACAAGCGGGAGATCTGCTACGCGCCGGTCAACCGCCCCGCATCACCGTCGTGGAAAACCTGCCGCGGCCGACCCTGCACCTCGAGCCTGCAGCGCTTTCAGTCAACTGCGAGGTACTGCTGAATCAACGCCTCACCGGCCGCAATTCGAGTAAGGACGTGCGTCATCTTGAGTTCGCGTTGGAAGGTGACGCTTTCACCTACGAGCCCGGCGATGGGCTCGCGATTGCGCCGCATAATCCGCCGCAGCTGGTCGCAGAAATTCTGCAGACCCTGCGGGCCAGTGGCAACGAGCTGGTCGCCGGGCCGAGCGGCAGCGCACAACCGCTAGCGAAGGTGTTGCGCGAAGAAGTTGAACTCACTTTGCTCAATCGACAATTCTTAAACGCGCTCCACACGCGGACCCAACACTCGGCGCTCGCCCATTTGTTGGCGAGCGACCAGGCTGCGACCTTCGCGCACTACCTGGAAACGCACCAAGTCGTCGATGTTCTGCAGGACGTCGCAGCCGATTTGAGTCCTGCGGAGTTCGTCCAAATGCTGCGCCCGCTGGGGCGCCGCACTTACTCGGTCGCGTCCTCGCGCGCCGCGACCCCGGACGAAGCGCATCTGCTGGTGGCAGTCGTGCAGTCGACCACGCCAGGCGGCATCCGTTATGGCGCGGCGTCCAATTATCTTGCCGCGCTTGCGCCGGGTGCTACCCTTACTTTGCATCTGGAAGCGAACCCGAATTTCCGCTTGCCGGTAGACGATCAAACACCGCTGATCATGATTGGGCCCGGCACCGGCGTGGCACCGTTTCGCGCCTTCGTGGCCGAGCGCGCGGCACGCGGCGCGCGTGGCCGGCACTGGCTATTCTTTGGTGAACGGACTCATCGCGAGGATTTTCTGTATCAAATCGAATGGCAAAAAGCCCTGACCCAAGGCCACCTCGAACGCCTGGACGTGGCGTTTTCGCGCGACCAGGAACGCAAAGACTATGTGCAGCACCGCATCGTCGAGCAGGCCCGAGAATGTTA
>JANOVQ010000390.1:0-2554 GCA_031417495.1 Pseudomonadota bacterium
GCGGCGCGCATTTGAAATTTGCCGCGCTGGATGCCGCTGGCGAGGTTTTCGACGTGCGCCAGTTCGCATGTCCGCTGTGGCAGGGCGCAAGCGTGCTGCGCGACGCACTGTCGTTGCTGGTGGCGGAGTTCGGCTTGCAAACCGGCGTGCACGCCATTTCCATGACCGGCGAGTTGTGCGATGTGTTCGCCACTCGCAATGAGGGCGTCACGGCAATTTTGGCGGCGCTGGAAGCGCAGCTCGGCGGGACTCTGTGGGTCTATCGGGCCGCCGGGTGGTCTAGCGTGAGCGCCGCGCGCGATCAGGTAGAGGAGGTGGCGTCGATGAATTGGCATGCCACTGCCGCGTATGCGGCAACCTTGGTCGATGCAGGTTGGTTGTTGGATATTGGGAGCACCACGACCGACTTGATTCCACTGCTCGGTGGGCAATGCGCCGCGCGTGGCTTCACGGACGCGACGCGGATGGCGACGGGAGAGTTGGTCTATACCGGAGTTTGTCGCACCCCCGTGATGGCAGTCAGTCAACGGGTTCCTTGGCGCGGTCAGTGGCGCGGAATGGCCGCGGAATTTTTTGCGACTATGGCAGATGTTTATCGCATCACCGACGAGTTGCCGCCCGACGTCGATCTGTTGCCGAGCGCCGATCAGCGTCCGGCTGATGTCGCCCACAGCCTGCAGCGCCTGGCACGGATGTTAGGCGAGGACGCAATTCCTGCGGACTACGCCGCGCTCCGCGAGTGTGCACATTATCTCAGCGTCACTCAGCTCGTCAGCATTGTCGAAGCCATGTCGTTAGTCGCCAGCCGCATATCTCCCGCTGCAGGCACCGTGTTAATCGGCGCTGGTGTTGGACAGTTTCTCGCCCGCCGGGTGGCACGCATTCGCCAGTTGGAATACGTGGATTTCGCGGATCTCGCCTGTATCCCGCGCCAGTTTGCTACCCAAGCTGCGCATTGCGCGCCCGCCATCGCACTGGCGCGCCTGGCCGCGCTTGCTCACTTATGACGACAAGTGTCCGCGTGGAAAACTTGCCCTATGCAAGCGACAGCGGACCACTCGCCTCACGGCTGGTCGAGCGTCCGTGGTTCGTGTTTCTCGATAGCTGCCGACAGGCAGGGGCGCGCGGACGTTACGATGTGCTCGCGAGTGATCCCCAGACCATGTTGCTGACGCTCGGCGGCATCACCGAGATTCGCCACGGCGAGCAGGTGACACAGAGCACTGACGATCCGTTTCGATTGGTGGAAAGCGCGCTCGCGGCGCTTGGCGAAGTGCCTTCGGAATTGCCGTTCGTCGGCGGTGCGCTCGGCTATTTTGGCTACGATCTTGGGCGTCGCATCGAACAGCTACCAGTGCACGCCGAGCGCGATATCGATCTGCCCGATATGGCAATTGGAATCTACGAACACGCTATCGTGGTCGATCATGAGCGCCGCCAAGCTTTTTTGGTGTCTCATCCACGCGCGCAATCATCGCCAGAAATATTGCGTCATGCCGCGTGCGCGCAAACCTCGGTGACTCCTGCGGCGTTTGGAACTTCCTTTGAAGTGGTATCGCAGGTCCGACCGGAAATTGACTTTGCGCAATACGCTGCGGCCTGGCGCAAGATCAAGCGCTATATTGAAGAAGGCGATGTGTACCAAGTGAACCTTGCACAACGCTTTTCAGCGACAGTTCGGGGCTCGCCATGGGACGCCTATCAACGTCTGCGCCACTTGAATCCAGCGCCGTTCTCGGCGTTTATGGCGCTCCCCGGCGGCGCGCTTCTGAGTTCCTCGCCGGAGCGTTTCATTCGCATCGAGAATGCAGTGGTGGAGTCCAAGCCGATCAAGGGGACACGGCGGCGTAGCCACGATCCGGCGGAAGATGCGGCGCTCGCCCAGGAATTGGCGGTGAGTGAGAAAGATCGTGCCGAGAATGTGATGATCGTCGATCTCTTGCGCAATGATCTCGGTAAAACCTGTCTCGTCGGCAGTGTCCAGGTGCCCGAGTTATTTGCCATCGAGACTTATACCAAGGTCCATCACCTGGTGAGTACCGTGCGGGGGCGCATCGCGCCGGACTGCTCGCCCTTCACCGTGCTCCGCGCGTGCTTTCCTGGCGGTTCTATAACCGGTGCGCCCAAGATCCGCGCGATGGAGATAATTGAAGAGCTCGAGCCGTTCCGGCGCGGGGTGTACTGCGGGGCGATTGGATATGTCAGTTGTAATGGCAATATGGATACGAACATTGCCATCCGCACACTCGTGCAGCATCGCGATCGCCTGTATTGCTGGGCGGGCGGCGGGATCGTCATGGATTCCGAATTGGAGGCCGAGTACCAGGAATGTTTTGCCAAAGCCGCCGCCATGCTGGAGGTCTTCGCGCATGCCGAGATTCAAGGGTTGGGTAGTTAAGCTCGGCGGCAGTCTGGCGCAGGCGCCCGAACTGCCAGCCTGGCTCAAAATTTTGGCGACTACTGCCGAGCCGTGCGTCGTGGTGCCCGGTGGCGGACCCTTCACGCGTGCCACCCGCGAGATGCAGCAGCATTGGGATTATCCCGATGCCGCGGC
>JANOVQ010000391.1:0-3290 GCA_031417495.1 Pseudomonadota bacterium
ACGATGAATGACAGCGTCGACGCCCGCGTCATCGCCGACATCATGCAGGAAAAGCCCGGCATTGAAGTGCTCTATTACCCCGCGATGATCCGCCTGGATACCGAAGGCAAGATGACCTTCCACATGGAAGAATTGAGCGAAGCGCTCGGGCGAACCTTCACCGCCTACGATTTCGAAGTGGTCATGTCCACCCACTACGGACGCATGGTCATGCTCGACGAAAATACCGTAGTGCTCTTCGGCAACATGGACGACGCGCTGCAGTACGAAGAATAAGTCTCACGGTGGTGTGGCGCGGAGCGGAGCGCGCGCCGCCAACCCGTTCGGGCCCTACCCTGGAAAGCGTGATTAGCTCACGGTTCCCCCTATCCGTCGTTGCGAGGAGCCGCAGGGGAAGTGGCAGCTCGTGTAGGTTGGGGTGCCCGCTTCCGCTTAGGGTGCGGTAAAAGCGACTTTTTCAGGGACGACAATTTAGCTCAAAGCTCTCCCATCCGTCGTTGCGAGGAGCCACCGGCTTTGTTGCGATCCACCTGAGGGGGCGCAGGTTTACGGTAAGTCTAAAAATTTGAGCAACAGAAAGTAACGTATGCCAAAGATGATGATCTTCGATCGCGAAGCTCGCGCGGCCCTGGGCCGTGGCGTGAACCAGCTAACGCGCGCAGTCCAGTGCACGCTTGGCCCCAAGGGCGGTAACGCGATTATTGATGTGCCGATTGGAACGCCGCTCATTTCGCGCGATGGCGTCAGCATCGCTGCCGAAATCGAACTCGAAGATCGTTTTGAGAACATGGGCGCGCAAGTGGTCCGCGAGGTCTCGAAGAAAACCAACGAAGTCGCTGGCGATGGCACTACCACCGCGACCGTGTTGGCTAATGCGCTGATTCAAGAAGGGTTCAAGTCGCTCGCAGGGGAGATGTCGGCGTTCGATTTGGTCCACGGGATGAATCTCGCGGTGACCAGTGTCGTGGAAGCGCTTAAGGCGTCAGCCACGGCCATTACCGATATCGCGGGCGCGGCCGCCTCGGTTGCCATCATTGCGGCGAACGATGAGACCACGGGCCGACTGGTCGCGGAAGCGCTGAGCCTGGTCGGACCGACGGGTATCGTCTCGGTGGATATCGGGCTCACGGTCGAGACCACGATGGAAGTGATCGAAGGTGCGTCTTACGAGCGAGGCTACGTTTCGCATCACATGGTTAATGATGTCGACTCGATGCAGGTGCATCTGGACGACGCACTGCTCCTGCTCACCAATCACGGACTCAAAACCGCCGAGGAAGTGGCGGCGTTACGGGCCTTGGCTAAGGACGCCGGCAAGCCCATGTTGGTGATCGCGGAAGAGTATTCGCCGGTGGCGGTGGCGGCCTTGCTGGGCGATCCGACGGGCCCCGCGATTGTCGCCGTGCATCCGCCTGAGTATGGAAAATGGCGCCAGGCGATGATGGAAGATATCGCGGTGATGACTGGCGGGCGGGTGTTTGTGAAAGAACTGGGCAGCCATTTCCGCGACGCCACTTTGGCGGATCTGGGTACTGCGAAGCGGATTGAGATTTCGGCCAATGTGACGGTGATTGCCGGTGGCGGTGGCAACCTTGAGCAAATCCGCGCGCGCGTGGAGCAAATTCATCGCCAGCTCGCCGCCAACGAGGTGCTCATCGAAGAGGACAAATTCAACGAGCGCTTGGCGAAAATGTCCGGCGGGATCGCCGTGATTCATGCGGGCGGCGCCACTTCGGTTGAACAAAAGCGCCGTGTGCAATTGATCGAGGATGCGCTCAATGCGACGCGCGCGGCGGTGGCGGAAGGGGTGGTCCCCGGCGGTGGCACCGCACTAATCAAAGTGCTACCGGCAGTGGACAGCATTATCGTCGGCTTATCCGGTGCAAATCGCGAAGGTGCCGAAGTCGTGAAACGGGCGCTCACCCGGCCACTCGAATGTATCGCGCAAAATAGTGGGGTTGATCCCCTGCGTGTAGTCAGCAGTGTCATGGCCGCGGCGGACGGCATGGGCTACAACGCGCGCACCGGTGAGCTGGTGAATATGCTTAAGGCCGGCATCATGGATCCGGTCAAGGTGACTTACACCGCGTTACAAAACGCGGTCTCTGTCGCGGCCTTGATTTTGACTGCACAAACGCTGATTGCCGATATCCCGGATGACGAAGATCCCACTGCCGGCCGCGCGCGTGGTGGCGGTGCGGAAAAATATGGGATGAGGTAAATCGATGTCGGATCTCGGCTGGCGCCATCCGCGCAAGGCCAGCACGTTGCCGGAGGTTTACCGCACGATCGCTGTTCCTCGCACGGCGACAGTCGCGCGCAAGATGTTTGCTTTCGCGGGGCCGGGGTATCTGGTTGCCGTGGGCTACATGGACCCAGGCAACTGGGCCACCGCCATCGCGGGCGGTTCGGCGTTTGGCTACACTTTGTTGTCCGTCGTGATGCTGGCGAATCTGATGGCGATCGTGCTGCAGTCATTGTCGGCACGGCTCGGTATCGCCTGTGGCCGTGATCTGGCGCAGGCCTGTCGCGATCATTATTCAGCCCCGGCGTCGTTCGCGCTGTGGCTATTGGCGGAACTGGCCGTGTGCGCCACCGATCTGGCGGAGATCATCGGCACTGCCATCGCACTAAACCTGCTCTTCGACATTCCACTTACAGTAGGCGTCGTACTGACTGTCGCCGATGTGTTGCTCATTCTGATGCTGCAAACGCGCGGCTTCCGCTATATGGAGGTACTGATTGTCTCGTTGATGTTGGTGATTGGTGGCTGTCTTGCCTATGAAGTTCTGTTATCGCACCCAGTGTGGGCGCAGGTAGCTGCAGGCTTCGCACCCTCGAGCGAAATCGTGACCAACCCCAAGATGCTATTTATCGCCATCGGAATTCTCGGCGCGACGGTGATGCCGCACAATTTGTACCTGCATTCGGCACTGGTACAGACGCGCGACTTTAATGAATCGGTGCCAGGTCGGCGGGAGGCGATTCGCTATGCCATCATCGACTCGACCATCGCGCTGCTGCTCGCGTTATGCATCAACGCTGCCATCCTGATCGTCGCCGCCGCTGCCTTTCACACCCACGGGCACACGGAAGTGACCGAAATCCAGGACGCGCACAAGATGCTGGCGCCGCTGCTGGGTGCCGGCGCCGCGAGTGCGCTGTTCGCGGTGGCCCTGCTCGCCTCGGGACAAAACTCGACGATCACTGGTACCTTATCCGGACAGATCGTCATGGAAGGATTCCTCGACATCCGCCTGCCACCCTGGCTACGACGCCTAATTACGCGG